>DMIT01000086.1 GCA_003452275.1 Rhodospirillaceae bacterium
GAATGGTGCTGTTTATGCACCGCGCCGATATCAAGGAATTCGAATTCGGCATCTGGGCACCGTTGCTGGGTGTGGCCGCGATCATGGCGGTGATGTTTTTCTGGTGGAAAGATATTATTTTCGAAACAGTGACCGAGGCTGTCCATAACCATGTCACCGAACGCGGATTGCGCGTAGGGATGGCATTGTTTATCGCATCGGAAGTCATGTTCTTCGTGGCATTCTTCTGGGCTTTTTTCGATGTCAGTGTTTTTGCGGATGAACCTATTCAATATCTGCGCGTGGCCTATACTTCCGGCATCTGGCCGCCGCCGCAATTCCACGCCGTTCCACCGTTCGGATTGCCATTCCTGATGACTATGATTCTTTTACTGTCGGGAACCACCGTGACCTGGGCGCATCATGCGATTTTGGCCGGTAACCACAAAAGTGCCAAAGAAGCTTTGATTTATACGGTCATTCTGGGTGTCGTGTTCCTGTTTGTACAAGGGTACGAATATCACCATACAGCTTTTAAATTCGGTGACGGATCGTTTGCATCGACATTTTATATGGCGACTGGATTCCACGGTTTCCACGTTCTGGTAGGCACTCTCTTTTTAGCTGTCTGCCTGATCCGTCAAGCCAAAGGCCATTTTCTGCCTGACCGCCATTTCGGGTTCGAAGCTGCGGCATGGTACTGGCACTTTGTGGACGTGGTGTGGTTGTTCCTGTTTATTGCTGTCTATATCTGGGGCGGTACTATCGGGATCGGTTCGGATGAAGCCGTCCGCGCTGCCCATCAGGCCATTGCCGCCGGCGGAGCTGAGTAATGGGCGAATATTCTTCCCTCAAAGCATCTCTGGCATGTAAATGCCCGCGATGCGGGGAAGGGGATTTGTTCTACAAAGGATTGTCCAACCTGACTTTACGGGATCGTTGCGACCATTGCGGTCTGGATCTTAAAAGAAACGACAGTGCCGATGGCCCTGCCGTTTTTCTTATTTTTATCTTGGGCGGATTGCTCGTTCCCCTTGCGCTTGTTTTTGAAAATCTGGTGGAGCCGCCTTTATGGGTTCATGCGGTCTTGTGGGGAGTTGTTGCGCTTGCGGTGACCATTGCCAGTTTAAAGCCTATCAAATCCATGGTGATCGGCATTCAGTACCGCCATCGTCCTGCCGACTGGGAATAGGCGATGCCGTGCAAATTTCCGACCCTGTCTCTCGTCGTATGCTTTGTAGCGGTTGTGGTTTTATGTGCGCTGAGCATATGGCAGGTGGAACGCTTGGCCTGGAAAACTGATCTACAGCATCATCTGGATCAGGCTTTTGCAAAAGAACAGCCTGATTCCTTCACGGTCGGGGATTTTCAAAATCTTCAGGCAGGGCAAGTAATCCGTGGATCGGTCACAGGAAATCTCGATCTATCGAAAGCCGTTTTATTCCATGGGCGCATCCAGGATGGCAAAAGCGTCATGGCAGTGGTTGCACCGCTTGCGATTCCGTCATCTTCACTGGTTGTTGCGGTCGAGGCTGGATGTGGCGTACAGCCTGATATTGTTAAAATCAGGGCCTTGCAGCCTCGCCACATGACCGTGACCGGTATTTTAAGACAGCCCCGCCCGTCATTTGCGATACCTGATAATATCCCTGACAAAGGGGAGTGGTGGCGTATGGATGTTCATGACCTGTCGGCCTATTGGGAAGAAAAAAATATGGCGAACGGTGTCTTGACGGCAGAAAATACGGAGGCGTTAGAGTCTTCTTTATCCCCTTGCCCGATCGAGAAAAAATTACGCAACGATCATTTATCCTATGCGATTTTCTGGTTCACCATGGCAGGTATTTTAGCTGTGATATGGGCGATACGGTTTTTAAAGCCTTATTTGCAATCGGCATAAAGAATAGAGACGCCATTTTCATCATCCCATTTTTTGCGCAGATAAATATTACCGCTGAGGCGGGTCTGGCAGGTGAAAAGCGGCATGATCGTACGGATGGTCAATTCCACTTTATATCCGGGGTAAAAGGGGCCTGTTGAACAAACTTCGACGGTTTCCCCGTTTTGCAGGCTGAAATTTTTTTCATGGCGTAAAATTTTCCCCCTGAACATAAAAGATTCGGTTTTGACCACGCCCATGACTTGCTGGTCGGCGGCATTGACGAGAGTGCCGCATTCCTGAAAGGGAGTGACATCGGCAGCCCGCCCCGTCACCGGAAGCGACAATCCTAAAAAAATTACTGCGAAAGATAAAAATTTGGTCATGATATTATTGGCTGAAGAACGATAAATCTCCGGTATAGGCGTGCATCAGCTCCACAAATTTGGGTGCCGGTACTGGCCGGGAATAACGATATCCCTGAACTTCGTCACAACCTTCCACGATCAGGAATTGCTCATGTTCGGCAGTTTCCACCCCTTCGGCAATAATCTTGAGGTTAAGGGAACGGCCAAGGGCGATAATGGTTTTGGCAATGGCCGCATCATCGGTATTGTTCAGGGCATTGCGGATAAAGGATTGGTCGATTTTCAAGCGGTCAATCGGGAATTGGCGCAGATAGGACAAGGAAGAATAACCGGTTCCAAAGTCGTCAATTGCCAGTTCGACGCCTAATGCATGCAGTTCTTTCAATGTTTTGACTGTTTGCTGGATGTCTTCCATGAAGGCAGATTCCGTGACCTCCAACTCCAGCAGGCGTGGATTGATTTTTGTTCTTTCCAGCACCGATTTGGTGAACGCCACCAGATCGCTTTGCTGGAATTGTTCGCCAGAGACGTTGACGGCAATGCGAATAGGATGTCCGGAATCATGCCATTTTTTGGCTTCACGACAGGCTTGTTCCATCACCCATTCGCCGATAGGCACGATCAGGCCCGATTGTTCGGCAATCGGAATAAATTCAGCCGGAGAAATAAATTTCCCGCCTTCTTTGCTATTATCTGGTTTGAACCAGCGGAGCAGAGCCTCTGCCCCGATAATACGGCCTGATTTCAAATCCAGTTGCGGTTGGAAATTCAAAGTCAGTTGATCGTGTTCCAGTGCATTGCGCAAATCGCGAAGCATTTGGAAGCGTGCCTGTACGGCCTTGTCAAAATCTTCCAGATATTCACGGATACAATCGCGACCATCTTCTTTGGCACGGTTGAGGGCAATATCGGCGTTTTTCAAAACCTGATCGGGGTCTAGGGCATCATCAGGAAATGTCGATACCCCGATAGAGGCACGCACCTGAAAGCTTTCATTAAACACGCGGAAAGGGTCGTGGGAAATGATGCTGCGCACTTTCTCGCCCACGTCTTTTGCTGTAATCATATCATTATTCAGGATATAGGTGATTGCAAACTCATCCTCACCCGTTCTGGCCACAACGGCACTTTCGGGCAGGGACGATTTCAGGCGGCGGCCCACTGCCCCCAGAATTGCATCCCCCACATTATGCCCCATGGAATCATTGACATCTTTGAAATGGTCAAGATCAATGGCGATGACAGCCAGACGTTCGATATTGGTATTGTCGGTATTTGCCTGACGCACATAATCGGATAATTTTTGAATGAAATAGGTCCGGTTCGGTAGGTTAGTCAACACATCGTAATAGGCTAGTTTATGAATCTGGCTTTGCGCCGCGGTTTTGACTTGACGCAGGTTCTTTGCATTTTGTTTGATGAGTTCTTCGGAAGCGGCGATGACACTGCCGATTTCATCTTTGGCATCATAAGGCGACCTGACAATATTCGGAGATTCAGGGTTAGCAATCGCCAGAGAGAGATTGTCGCGCAAAAACATAACGGGTTCCAGCAACCATTTTCCCAGTGCAATCATCAAAATGGTGGTCACGAAAGCTGACAACAAGAACATGATAAGAATGCTCTGGCGGACATATTGGGCAACCTTGTCTATTGCTTTGGAAGAATCAAGGCGTGTTACTACATAATAAGGACGCCCTCCCAGATCACTCGGGCGCAATACAGTCTCATAATGCATCTTGTCGTCCGAAAAATAATTTTTGCCGATGTCATTTTCACTGATGATGCTCAGAGCAACCGCTTCACCTGACATTGACAACAAATTATAGTTGGTGGAATAGATGGTGATCCCCCTGATCGGTGTCAGGGCCATAATGCGTTGTTGTTGATCTTGGCTGATAGGAGAAATAAGGCTGTTCTGACCTGTAGAATCCATCATAGGAGAAATGACGCTGATCGCGTGCTCTTTCAGTTCGAATAATTGTTGTTCCTGATAATTTTTAAGAGTCAACGCCAGAACGGAGGCTTGTACTGTCATAATGGTCAAAAAGACCGCCATCACAATACGCCAACTCAGCCGGCTATTCCAAATACGCGGCGAAGTCTCGCCGTTTCCGGCCAATGACCAGAAGAAAAGACGTCCAGATTTATTTTTTTCGCTGACTTCCGGCACAGAAGTTGCGTCCCCCTCAAAAGTTCTTTCCATTTATTCTTTCCATACTGGATCAAAAATCAGGATTTCTCCACCATATATAAGCGTAACCTGAGTTTATTAATACTTCGTATAAAAGATAACTAATATACTAAAGTATAGTCTTTTTATAAAGCTGGCTAGAGCTATTGCGTTTCCAGAATCTTAAAGGGGCCTGAGAATTTTTTGTTAAAAAATTAGGAAATCATATACCTTTTTTATGTTACGCTGGGAACTATATGGGAGGTTCGAGCATGAATCCCACTAAAGAAGGACGTGAGTGTATCTATGGCAGTTTTGGCATCAATGATAGTTGCAAGTCTGATGGCTGGCACGGCGATATTGAAGCAATCCTTGCTGAATTCGAAGCGTTGCGTCAAAGTTCCCGCTAAAACCTATTTTAAAACAAGACGATAAAAGCCAAGAAAGCTTGCGGGAAATCCTGATAAAAAGTAAGCTTCTTCCTCATCTTATTTGAGGAACTTACGTATGCGCAGTTTTAAACTTTACAATTCTTTGACACGGGCAAAAGAGGATTTTGTCCCACAGGATGCAGGTCATGTCAGATTATACGCATGCGGGCCAACCGTTTATAACGTCGCTCATATTGGAAACGCGCGGATGGCGGTGGTCTTTGACGTCCTCGCCAGCGTTATGCGCGTTCTCTACCCTCGCGTTACCTACGTATCCAACATCACGGACGTTGAGGATAAAATCATGGATGCGGCGCGAGAAAGCGGCCAAACGATTGAATTTATCACGCGCAAATATGAACGCATCTATAACGAAGATATGGCCGCTCTCGGAGTAAGGCTCCCTGACGTGCAACCGCGCGCCACCGAACATATTCCCGAAATGATTGGCCTGATGGAAAACCTGATTGCACGCGGCCATGCCTATGTTGCAGACGGGCATGTGTTGTTTAACGTGCCGTCTTTCCCGCAATATGGCGGATTGTCGGGGCGTTCCCGCGATGATCAGATTGCAGGGGCTCGCGTCGAAGTGGCTCCGTATAAACGCGATCCGGCAGATTTTGTGCTGTGGAAACCCTCCTCCGGCGATCAGGTGGGGTGGGAAAGCCCGTGGGGGTTCGGTCGTCCCGGCTGGCATATCGAATGTTCGGCAATGTCGGAAAAACATCTGGGCCTGCCAATCGATATTCATGGCGGCGGGGCCGACCTGAAATTTCCGCACCATGAAAACGAGATTGCGCAATCTTGCTGCGCCCATGGGCATAGTGATCTGGCGGCCTTTTCCCGATACTGGATGCATAACGGCTTCCTGACCGTCGAGGGCGAGAAAATGTCGAAATCTCTCGGCAATTTTATCACCGCCCGCGATTTGCTGGAACAAGGCATTGCCGGCGAAGCCATCCGCTATACCTTGCTTTCTGCGCATTACCGCCAGCCGCTCGACTGGACGGAGCAGGGGCTGGAGAGCGCCAAGAAATCGCTCGATAAATTCTATAAAATTCTCGATGAGCTTAAAAATGTTGCGGATATTGATGCAGCAATTCCTGATGAAATGATGGATGCATTATGCGATGAACTCAATACGCCGAAGGCTTATGCTGTTCTGAATGCCCTCGCCAAAACCGCAGCCGAGACGAAGACGCCAGCGGATAAGGCAGCGTTTAAAGCCGGTGCCAATATCCTCGGTTTCCTGACGGCTGACCCCGCTGTTTGGTTGGCTCAGGACATAGTGGCTTCTGGTGTCGATGCGGCATGGGTCGATGGATTGCTGGCCGAACGGATTGACGCCAAAAAATCCAAAAACTTCGCCCGCGCCGACGAAATCCGCAAAATCCTCGCTGACAAAAATATCGTGATTGAAGATTCCGCTGCGGGTTCTACGTGGCGGATGGGCACCCTTTAAGCAGGGTCTCTGGTGGGGTGCGTGTCCATTTTGCGGATAGGATCTTGTAATAATGAAGGGCAAATCAGTCTGGCCCCCTCAATGATTTGTTGGCCACAGGAACGTGTGAAGCTAGATAGATTTGCGTATTCTGTAATGTAAGATAAGGCCCGTAAAGCAGCACCAGATTTTCTATGCTGATCAAACCACTGAGAACGGAATCTCTCTTCTTGTTTTTCTAACTCAAAGCGGAGTGGCATATTTCTTATTTCTTTCAATTGGCACTGATCTTTTAATAAGATGGCATTTTTCCAATGCTGTGAGCTATAGTTATTGAGGGTAGCATCCCCTATCAGAAATGCAATTGTTCGAAGTCGAAGCTCTTCATAAGACAGCCAAATATCATGTGGGTCTATATCTGCTTTCAAATCCCCCTGCCTAGATGCTGGACGATCAAATGTCTCTTTGAGGCAGGGAGCAATCCAATATTTCTCATGTTGACTTAAAAATCCTGCTACGGCACGTTTTGCAATAACTGCGTTAATAACTCTGTCTTGCTCAGATGCTCTCTCCTGAAGCTGGATGTATTGGTAAAGGGCATGGACGTCAGCACTCCATTCTGCCACAAACTCTGATTGAAAATCGAAATCTGGATGTTTATCCCTAAGCGCTTGAATTATATGTCTTTCTTCGTGGTGATGGTCTAAAAACCTTACTTCCTCCCCTGTTAATGGAGAAATTATGGATGAGACATTAAGCCTTGTTATATTGGCCATGGCCTGCTCGGGGGATATAAGTTTACTAGGTTCTAGAATCACGAATCCTGCAATGCGGCATGTTTCTTCATATGGTGTGCGACTTGCAAATGTTGTGAGGGATGCAGACCTACCTGTGGCAATGCCATGAGAGGTGTCTCTGTCTTTTTGAGCCTCCCAAAATAAAAATTTTTCTTCCAGCGCTTTATCAATCCACTTTATCCTTTCTTCTAAATGCAAATCTTCGATATTTCCTTCAGGGGTAAAACCAGGCATATCTTCTGGATAAAGTGTAAAAACAGTTGTTCTGAACTTTCTGGATAGCTGGACGGCACTTGGTAAACTCAAATCAATTGGATTGTTCTTGCCTGCAAATTGGTCTTTTGTATTGGACATAATTATTCTTTCTCAAGATCTTGGAAAGAATACATAAATTCAATTTATATGCAAATAAATTATTTCTATAATATTTCGGGAGTGGTGTTTTTCAGTATTCTTTCCACGTGCGAAGATAGCAGTTCCAAATCCTCGTCTCTGGCCAGACGGTGGTCGCCGTCGTTTATGAGGATGACTTCGGGTGGGGTGGGAGAGGTGATATGGGTGGCGAGTTTTTGTGCGGTCTGGTAGGGGACAATATTGTCCAGTTTTCCTTGCAGCAAAATGATCGGGCAGGTCAGGGGAAGGGGGCGGTTAAAGATTAAATGCTGCTCCCCTTCCTGCAGCAATTTGAGGGTGAGGGTATCGCCGTCGGGGGTGGTGATATAACCTTGTTGTTTGCAGAGGGCGCGTTGAGGGTCGGTCATTTCATGGTGCCAGACATGATGTGTGAAATCGGGGGCGGCGGCGATGCCGATAAAGCCTTTGATGCGGGAGCCTAATGCCTTCGCAACCAAAAGGCCGATCCAGCCGCCCATGGAAGAGCCGATCAGGATCATATCGCCTTTGACCGTCGCTTTGATAACGTCCAGCGCGTCTTGCGCCCAGTCGCCGATGCAGCCATCGCGGAAATCTCCGTCCGAGGCCCCATGTCCGCTATAATCAAACCGCAGGAAGCGATAGGTATGTTGGGCACAAAAATGATCCAGAAAGGCGGCTTTGGTGCCGGTCATATCGGAACGATATCCCCCAAAAAAGACAAGGGTCGGAAAGCTGTCAACGCCTTCGCGCAAGCGATAGGCAAGTTTTTTGCCGTTATTTCGGGATAAATAATGTAGAGGGCCGTTTGAAATCATCATATCCCATGCTATAAATCCCGCGCTGGCGACGCAAGCAAATATGTATGAGAAAAAAAGAATGGCAAAACCAAGACCCGAGTCCAAAAAACGCAAATTAACTGTTCTGCAGGTCATTCCCAATATGGGGGCAGGCGGCGCGGAGCAGACGACGGTTGATGTCACGGCGGCCCTGACCAAGGCGGGGCATAAGGCGATTATCGTGTCCAACGGCGGCCCGCGCGTGATTGATTTGCAACGTGCCGGCGGCAAGCATATCGAAATGCCTGTCCATTCCAAAAACCCGTTGACGATCTGGCGCAATGCTGCGCGGTTGAAACGCATTATCCGTGAATATAAGGTCGATATTATCCATGCCCGTTCGCGTGCGCCGGCGTGGAGTGCGCTGAAAGCCGCGCGCGATACCGGAATCAAGTTTTTAACCACCTGCCACGCCCCCTATAATATCCGCGGGTCAGAATGGAAACGCAAATATAATTCGGGGATTGCCAAAGGCGATCTGGTGATCGCTAATTCGGAGTTTGTGGCGCATTATCTGGTGGATGAATATGCCGTTCCGATCCCTCAAATTCGCGTCATTCCGCGCGGTATCCCGCTGGACAAGTTCGATTTGTCGAAATTATCCGCCGAACGCATGTTAAAACTGGCGCAGGCATGGCGTATTCCCGAAGTGGCAACGTTGATCTTGTTGCCCGGGCGATTGACGCGTTGGAAAGGCCAGACCATATTGATCGAGGCCATATCCAAACTGAAACGCAAGGATGTTTATTGCGTCTTACTGGGTGATGCGCAGGGACGTACCGAATATCGCGACGAACTGGAAGCCATGATCCATGATTATCATCTGGAAGACCGTGTACGCATTGCCGAACATTGTGACGATATGGCGGTGGCCTATAAAATGGCGAATGTCGTCGTCTCTGCCTCTATCGAACCAGAGGGATTCGGGCGCGTGGCGGTGGAGGCACAGGCCATGGGCGTGCCGACCATCGCCACGGCGATTGGCGGTTCGAAAGAAACGATCATTCCCGGTGTGACAGGGTGGCTGGTGCCGCCCAATGATGCCGATGCCCTGGCAAAGACTATTCACAAGGTATTGGCTTTGCCTGCCGAAGAGCGTGAGAATATCTCGTTGCAGGCCTTTCACCATGCCCGCACCCATTTCACCAAAGAGCAGATGACAGGAGCCACCTTGCTGGTTTATGACGAATTGATGGGGCAAGGGGACTAGGGGCGTGGCGCAGCAAAATATCCTTGTTATCAAGCTGGGGGCGCTGGGGGATTTTATCTATGCGCTGGGGCCCATGGCCGCCATTCGCCGGCATCATCCGCAGGACAAAATCACTTTGCTGACCACCAAGCCTTTCGTGAAAATGGCTGAATCTTGCGGCTATTTTGATGAGATTATCCTCGATCGCAAACCGAGATTGTTTGATGTGGCAGGGTGGTTTCGGTTGCGTGCTGCACTCAATGCTGCACAATTTTCCCGCGTTTATGATTTGCAAAATAATGACCGTACCGCTTTATATTTTAAACTATTCCATCCCAAACCCGAATGGGTGGGCGCGGTCAAAGGGGCTTCGCACCGCAATGCATCTCCCGAACGATCTCTTGTGCATGCTTTTTTAGGTCATCGTCAGACCTTGGCGGTCGGCGGGGTTGAAAAGGTGGAACTGGATTCGCTGGATTGGTTTCAACAGGATGTGACGCAATTCGCGTTAAAAGTGCCATATGTTTTGGTGGTTCCGGCATGTTCGGCGGCGCATCCCGAGAAAAGATGGCCAATCGCCCATTTTCGCGCGATCATCGGCAAATTGATTTTGCAGGGATATCAGCCGGTTATCATTGGTTCCAAGGAAGATAAAGAAATCAACGATCAGGTGACGCGCGGGATCGAGGGGCTTTTGAACCTGACCGGCAAAACCGCTCTTGCCGATATTCCATCCCTTGCCAAAGGCGCGGTTGCGGCGATCGGCAATGATACCGGCCCGATGCATATGGCTGCAGTGGCGGGTTGTCCCGTGGTGATGTTATTCTGCAATCAAACCAGCAGCATCAAAATGCACGCTCCCCCGAAAGAATCGGGCGTCAAGGCACTGGAAGCCATGAATTTGGAAGACATTACGCCGCAAAATCTATGGGTTAAATTTCAGGAACTTGTTTCCGAGAGCAGAGACGGTTCAGATAACCGATAATATCCACGACTTGCGGGTGGCTGATCGAGTAATAGATTGTTTGGGCATCGCGGCGGGTTTTGACCAGATTATCTTCGCGCATCTTTGCCAAATGCTGGGACAGGGCAGACTGGGAAATGCCCACAATGCCTTCTAATTCCCTCACCGATTTTTCCCCTTCGCACATTGCGCAAAGTGCCATCAATCTCTTTGGATTAGAAAGAGATTTCAAAATAAGCGATATTTGCTGAATTTCAGCTTTTAAACCTTCAATATCCATATCACAACCTTAAGGAGTAGATTAAATAGAAATTCTACTCTTTTGGCAAGTCTTTTTTGTCTGGCAGCCTTGCAAAAATTGCAGAACTCAGAGCGGTAGGCAATAAGGCAAGCAGTTTCAAGGTGATAGACATCTGCCATGGAAAACTGAAACGTGGATTTTTTTGCTCTATTTCCCGTATCATCCTTGATACTGCGTCTTTGGTTTCTAATAAGAATGGCATTTGGAAATCATTGGCATCTGTCATTCTGCTGACGATGAACCCCGGGCAGATCACAGTGACTTGCACATTGAATGCTGAAAGTTTTGTGCGCAATGCTTCGCCATAAAAACGCACAGCTGCTTTGGATGCGGAATAAGCAGGAGCGGATGGCATCGGCACATAGCCGGCGAGTGAACTGATAAGGACAATATGCCCCGATTTCTTTGCAACCATATCGGGCAAAGCCGGATAGATGGTGTTCAGGACACCGCTCAGGTTCGTGTCGAATATCTGATAGTCTTTGGTGATGTCTTCGATTTCCTGCCCGCTGAATCCTCCTGAAATTCCTGCATTGGCGATGACGAGGTCGAGGCCGACTTCTGCGCTGATTTCCCCGATCCATGCGCTCATGGCGGCGCGGTCGGTGACATCCAGAACTTTGGCAAAGGCTTCCGCCCCTTTGGCGCGGCAGCTTGCCGCCACCTGATCGAGCCGTGTCGCATCGCGTCCACACAGGAAAAGTTTGACGCCTGCTACCGCATATTGATACGCAAATTCTTCTCCAAGACCGCTGGAGGCCCCCGTAATCAATATATTTTTCATCTACCGCGTCCGTTTCTATAAAAAGTGATGACAGAGTCTAACAAATATGTAGAATTACACCATGTCATTTCTTCCTATCAAACGCCGTGGTCTGCTTTTTATTCTTTCTTCCCCGTCAGGGGCAGGGAAGACAACCATCACGCGCGCCCTGCTGGAGCAGGATAAACATTTAAGCATCTCCGTATCCGTGACCACCCGCCAACCGCGCCCGGGTGAGGTTGACGGCAAAGATTATTTCTTTGTCAGTAAGGAAAAATTTGACCAGATGGTCGAAAATAATGAATTGCTGGAGCATGCCAAAGTGTTCGGCAATCACTATGGAACTCCTTTGATGCCTGTTGAAAAGGCCTTGGCCAATAGTCAGGATATTATTTTCGATATTGATTGGCAGGGGACGCAGCAATTAAAGCAAAAGCTGGTCAATGACCTTGTGACCGTCTTTATTCTGCCGCCATCGCAGGACGAACTGGAACGCCGTCTGCGATCCCGCCAACAGGATGATGAAGCGATTATTACCGAACGTATGAAAAAAGCATCCGATGAAATTTCCCATTATTCCGAATATGATTATATTATCGTTAATCATGATTTAAATCGCTCCATTCTGACCGCGCAGAGCATTCTGGAAGCAGAGCGGAGCAAAAGGCGTCGCATCACCGACCTGCCGAATTTTGTCAGGACATTGATGGGTGATGCGTAAAAGGTCGGATTTGATCCTTCCGTTGTCGGGTGGTTGTCTGTCCTGTCATTATCGTGTAAATTCAAATCATCTTTTTGGTAAAATTTTAACATTTCGGTGCTGAACTGAAATATGCTATTCAGGGAATGGTATCTTCATAAATCTTTTTTGACTTTAGTTAGGTAAAATATGTCCGACTCTCATCCTGCCAGCGCCCAGAACCCAAGACCCTCGAGACCAGCAGGGGCACCGGTGAAAAAGCCTGTGGCCAAAACAGCGAGCGAACAAAGCGAAGTCGAGATGCTGAAAAGCGTCGGGTCGGTCATCGTACGTAATGAATTTTACCGCGATGGATATCGCACCTTATTGCGTATTGCGGTGATCGAGGCGATGATTATTCTGGCGTTAGTCGGCGCGATGTATTTTGTGATCGAAGTTCATCAACCTGAAAATCGCTATTTCGCAACCACTGAAGATGGGCGTTTGGTGCCGATGGTCGCCTTGAGCGAACCGAATTTGAGCGTTCCCGCTTTGATGTCGTGGAGCGCGCAAGCGGCAACCGAGGTGATGACGTTCGGTTTCAACGATTATAAGCGCCGTTTGCAACAGGCTTCTCGCAATTTTACGCGTCTGGGATGGGTCAGCTTTACCTCTGCGCTTGAAAAGTCGCGCATCATCGAAATGGTGGAGGCCAACGGGCAAGTGGTATCGGCTGCCCCCGCCAGTGCGCCGATTCTGATTTCGGAAGGGGTCGTCAACGGACGTTACCAATGGCAGGTGCAAGTGCCTCTGGTGGTGACATATCAGGCCGGATCATCCATACGTGATGACAAAATGCTGGTCACGCTCCTTCTTGTTCGTGTTCCGAAACTCGAAAGCCCGAACGGCGTCGGGATCGAGCAGTGGATTGCTCGTTAAAAAACGACAAAATATTGTACAGGAACGATTTCTTGGGCCCATATTCATATTGCTCTTGTGGTTGTTCCAGTATATCCTTCCGTTGATTTTTAAGTAAACCGCACGGGGTGTGCATGATGAAATTTTATCTTTTCCGCATTCAGATAGTCTTAATTATGGCTATCTTTATCAGCGTTTGCGCTGGCGCACAGGCCCAAACACCCTCTACAGCGGTGCCGCCTGATGATTCCGAAACCCAAACTTTAATGCAAGACCCGCCGCCCGCTACCTCTTCGAAAAATCAAAAGGCCAAGTCGGATGCCCCACCTAGTCTGGCGGATTATTTAAACAATGCTGGTGTGGCTCAGGTTCCATCTACGCCGTCAACATCTGGTGCCCCTGCGCCTGCTGCCGATGGCAATACGGTTGCTGTTCCCACCATGGAAATGAATGCATTGCAGGCAGGAGATACGGTGCCGGTTGCGATTCCGGATAGCCCTGAAGTCGAGAAAGCCAAGTCTGCTGCGTCGATCAGAAAAGAAGCTTTCGGTATGGCGTCAGACCAGTTGATGCCTTTAAAACCTGCCGAAATCCGCCGTATGCTTGAGATGTATGATGAAACCAAGCAAGCATCGGAAACGCCGGTTTACCCAAGCCCCGAGCCTGAATCCTCTTTCCAGACGGTGTCCCTGGATCCCGGTGCAAAACCTTTGGTTATCAAAACCGCTATGGGCAATGTGACAACGGTGAGCATTGTGGATGTGACGGGACAGCCATGGCCGATTCAGGATTTGACATGGGCTGGTGATTTCCAGATTGAACAGCCGGATAGCGGAAGCCATATGTTACGTATTATCCCGACTTCTGAATTTGCAACTGGTAACGTGTCGATGAGATTGGTGGGGTTGAACCCTCCTGTCATTTTTAGCCTTAAGGCAGAACGCAAAACTGTTCATGTCCGTCTGGATGTCCAGATTCCTGAACTCGGGCCGAATGGTGTCCTGCCGCCGATGGATGTTCCTGTCAGTACCAAAGCCGGTGACGAATTCATGACGTCGATTCTGGTAGGAGTGGTGAAGGGAAGCGATACGACACAGTTAAAGGTCGATGGTATTGATGGTCGCACCACAGCGTATAGCAAAGGCGGCATGGTTTATATCCGTACTCCTTATACGATGTTATCCCCTGCATGGAGCAGTTCTGTCCAATCCGGCGATGGAACCAAAGTATATGCACTGAATTATAGCCCTGTTATCCTCTTGTCTGATAAAGGGAAAATGGTGAGAGCCTACCTCTCACACAAGGAGAGATCTGATGAGCAATATTGATAATGATAATTTCGATCCGCCCGAAGACATGGATTTAGATCAAATCTCTGACAAAGATGTCGATTTTGATGATTTCGAGGATAATGATAATAAAGACAAGTCGCTGAGATCGTCATGGAAAAGCAGCCCGCTGTTTAAATTCGGGATTGTGGCTCTGGTCATTATCATCGTGATTGCTTTGGTGTCTATTCTGGGCAGCGATAAAGTCGCGGCACCGACCTCAGTGGTCAGCAAAGGGGCTGGAGGAAACTTTAAGGAAGCTCCGGGAATTAAAGAAGTTTCTCCGGTCATGAAAGAAGCGATCGAAGAGAAAAACGACCAGCGGATTGATGAAGCGCAAAAACAAGGGATGAGTGCCATTCCTACTCCGATTGCACCACCTAAAACGCTTTTGGAAGTTCCACAGGATGATGCCCAATCTGAGGATCCGCTGCTAAGATGGCAGCAAATGCAAACGGAGCGGGCCAAAGCGCAACGTGACCAACAAGATCTTCAGGCGCAACAAACTCAAACNNCATATGAATGTTTTTTCGAAAGCCGCGCTTAAAACCACTGATGAAAACGGCAATGCGCTCGTTTCCGGCGCTTCTGCTGCTAACGGTGCAATTCAGAATGTAGCCCAAAAGCCTGCTAAAATCATCGTTCCTGCCGGTAAAATTGAATATGCGCAAATGGTTCTGGAAGCCAACTCCGATATTCCCGGGCCTGTGGTGGCTTTAATTGCATCAGGGCAATTCAGTGGCGGGAAATTGATCGGTAAGTTCCAGTCTCAGGAAGAGTATCTGGTCATTACTTTTTCAACACTGGTCACTAAAAAAGGCACGAGTATCCCTATCACTGCTTATGCTTTGGATCCAGGTACATCTTTGACAGGGATGGCAACCGATGTCGATCACCGTTATTTTAAGCGCATCATTCTTCCGGCGGCTGCGAAATTTGTCGAAGGTTTGGGATCGGCCTATGCCCAGACCACCACAGCGACAACCCAAAATGCCACAACGACGACGACTTCGTCTGAAAACCTGAATACGAAACAAGAATTCGGGAAAGCCGTCAGCGAGGCTGCTAAATCCGCCGGGGACGTTTTATCCGAGGATGGTAAAAACACAAAACCGCTGGTGGTGGTTGCCGCAGGTACACCGATTGGCGTTCTGTTTATGGATCCTGTCACCGACATGACCGTGTTACAGGCCAGATCAGGTGTTGGCACAGCCCAGCAAGGAGGGCAGCAGGCCCCTGCGCAAAATCAGATGTATCAACAGCAGCAGCAACCCGGCTTTGTAAATCCAATGCAACAACTGCAATATGGGCTGCAAGGTCAACAATTACTGCAGCAAAATAGTGCCGGTTCTGGGGGCTATTATCCTGGTTATACTTCCAATCCAGCCCAATAGAATAACGTTCGAATAACACTACTACACGACAAGAAGGTTAATATGTCAGCTCAGAACATCGATGATCCCGATTTGAACCATCAATCTTCCGATATGGAGGATTCCTCCTATGATGAACCCTATGAGGATGATGCTGCCTATTCGCAAGATGATTCGGATGAATGGGCAGATGATATTGATTTGAGCGATGAAGCGGGTGCAGAAGCCGAACAGCCCCCACCTAAAAAGAAAACATCGAACCTGACAATTGGCATTATTTTGTTTGTGGCGATCATTGGTGTATTCGGCTTTATGATCCTGACCGGCGATAAAAATTCTCCGCCGGAGTCTGGTGTGGAAGCGCAAATGGCGATGCAAACGAATGCGGACAGTCCTGAAACTCAGGACGCGGACAATAATGTTCCGCAACCCGCCGATAATTTAAAAACCCAAGCCGATCAGGGAATGCAAGGCGATGGAGCAGACACAACTACAGCTGCGGTAGCCCCTCCTGCCAAGGTTGGCCAGCAGGAAGGTTTGATGGGCAACCCTGATTTATTGACCCAAAACCCGAATAGTGTTGCCCCGCAACCGCCGGTTATCGTACCGGATACGCAATCCGCGCCTCCGCCTCTTTTGACCGAGACGGCAGCTCCTCCGGATATAAAAGCTCTGGATACTCCGCCTGCTGTGCAGGGTAAGGATGTTGTCGCGGTGATGACGCCGACTGTAAAACCTGTTTCTGATTTTCCAACAGTCGATTCGATTAAAAAACCTGATGCGGCCACGGCAAATTCTGTTTCCCCAGTGATTCCTACCCCGACTGTTCCCGTTGCTCCTGCTGTCACAGTTCCCGCGACGATTGCGGATAATAAATCCGAGCAATTACAGGGACAGATCGATAAAGCAGCGGATAAAATTGCTATGCTTGAAAAGCAATTGGCCGATAAAAATAGCCAATTGGACGCTGAAAAACAGAAGTCGGTGGCTATAGAGGCTGCAAAAACGGCTCAACCAGAGGTTTCTGATACCGAAGTTGAAGAGTTGAAAGCAAAAATTGCTGATCTGGAAAGAAAACTGGCGGCGAAAGTCGAGAGACCGGCTAAAACCGCTGTTCCAGAGCATAGAGTGGTAAGGGAGGGCAGAGATTCATTCGCGGATTCTGCACCTGTGAAAAAACCGACTCATATTGTCGCCAGACAAGTCGTAACGAAACAATGGTCTTTACAAAGTGCCGGAGCTGGAAAAGCCATTCTTGCCGATAAATCCACCGGAGATTTGAAAACAGTGAGGGTTGGAGATTCCGTTGCCGGCCTTGGTCGTATCACCAGTATTTCTACTGGTGCAGCAGGGTGGATTGTTAAAGGAACAGCCGGATCTGTCACCGAATAATTAAAACAATCCCTTTTGCCAGACAGGCTCTTCGTTTAAATCTTCATTAAGGAAGAGATGTTACTCTGGAATACTTGAGGGGAAGAGTTTGCAGCGTTCAGGTAACTTGCTTTTTTCTGCAAAATCTGTTTTAATTTAGGTAAGGGATGCCGTAATAAAGCGGCCGGGTGTGCTACTATGAAAAAACTAAAATTTTCATTCCATAAACTGCCTTTCTTATCATTTATGACAATGGCAGCCCTTGTTGCATCTTCTCGTCCATCCCATGCTGCCAGTGCCATTGATGTTTTGGTTTCAATGGGTGTTTCCAAGATTAATTCTCTAATTAACTCGCAGCTGAACGCACTTCTGGGACTAGGGTCTTGTAAGGGCAACGGACAGATCAGCGATATTATTTGTAACGTGATGGAGTCTTCATCCGGTATTCCGGGCTTTATCACCGCTCTGGCCTATCTGTTCGGTATTTTGCTGGCGGTGGCCGCTTTATTCAAATTGAAAGATCACGTTCTTAATCCATCCCAGACGCCTTTATCTGATGCCTTGAAAAGATTTCTTGCCGGTGGTGCGCTTTTCACGCTGCCATTAATTACGGAAGCAACGCAGAATATGCTGACCGATGGCAATTCCGCCATGAACAAGGTCACCCTCTATAATGGTTCCGTGGGTAGCGCTAGTGGTCTTGACGGGATGTTGGTCGCACTCTTTCTTGATATTTATGAACCATTAATCAGCATTATTTTTGCCTTTGGGTATTTGGCAGGGTTGATCCTGACGGTTGTAGGAATCAGCCGCATTATCAAGACGGCTCAAGATGGCCCGCGTGGCCCTGCCGGAATGGGAACGATTATGACTTTTGTGATTGCCGGTGTCTTATTTTCTTTGAGCCATATTATGGGGGCTTTCTCAAGCAGCATGTTCCAGACCTCCACGGTGGCCACGTTTGCTATCCTTGAGACGTCCACAGGAGATACGGTGGTCGATAACCATGTTCTGGCCATGATCTCCACTATTCTTGTTTTTATGACTATCATAGGGTATATTAGTTTTATGCGCGGATTTTTTATCATAAAAGACGTTGCAGAAGGTAGTGGACAAGCTTCGCTCATGGCTGGTGTGACGCATATATTCGGTGGCGCACTGGCTGTGAACTTGGGGCCGCTATTAAATGCGGTACAAAGTACTTTGGGTTTAAGCACTTTTGGTATAACATTCTATTAAGACTGGAAAGCATTGAGGAGGAAAATCATGCTGAAACTGAACAAAAAAATAAATAGACTTGGTGCCTACACATCTGCATCCCTTGTAACAGGACTTATGTCTTCTACAAAAGCAAATGCGGCGACATTTACAACCATTACCAAGACCATTACTGACCAAATTGGTGGTCTTCCTGGTTTCATCACTGCGATTGCCTACATCATGGGGACATTGTTCGCTGTTCTCGGTATCTTGAAAATCAAAGACCACGTTGAAAACCCAAGCAACACTCCATTGCGTGAAGGTGCGATTCGTCTGGCGGTCGGTGGCGGCTTGTTCGTCGTTCCGTTGATTACAGAAGCTATGCAAAACATGGTCGGTGTAGGTGGTAAAGGGGTTGAACTGCAACAAATGAAGAACATTAACAGCTATAACTCTGTTAGCCCGTAATTGTTTTTGTTATAAGTGTATGAAAAATCTTAAAGTCAATTTGGGGATTGCCCGTCCGACGGGCAATCTTCGTTTATCGAAGGGGCCTAACGGGAGTGTCGGGCCTGCTGTGTTGTCGCCTGAACTCAAGAAAATGGTTTTCGAGAGGGATGAACAGACCTGCCAGTGTTGCGGGTTTAAAGCGGAAAAATACCAAGATGTCCATTTCATAGACAATAATCCCAAAAATTTTGATCCGGAAAATTTGCTGACATTATGCATTTTTTGTCATCAGTGTTTCGATCTGGAACAGACCACAGCCATGCGTTCGGGCGTTTTGATCTGGTTACCTGAAATATCTCAAATTGATCTGCACCACATTATGCGCGCCGTGTATGTGGCCCGTATTTCCCAAGGGCCGATGGCCGAGGCCGCGCGGGTTACTCTTGATTCGCTCATGGGGCGCCGCGAGGAGGCTCGTCGCCGGATACAAACCGATGATCCTTTCGTTTTGTCGCTGGTGTTGAAAGATTTTTTAACCGGCAAATATTATGCCGAAAGAAATGAAAAATTACAGGGCATCAGATTATTGCCGTTGGATCGCCGTCTTATCAAGGAATCCGATCTGGAATTTAATCAGTTTCCGCAGATTCTGGCCTATTGGCGTTCAAAAGACGGGCCCTTCGGCGGACGGGCGCCTACCTTGTGGACAAACCTTTATAAAAAAGCGCTCAAAGAGCTGGATGCATGACTTTTTGCGCATATTTTTAGTAACATTTTAACCGGAAGCGGTTTCCTATTTCTACAAATCCTGTATAGTATCAAGACGTTAAATTTAAATGATTGATACACATGAATATTCTTCAAAAAATTCTATACCCTTTTCAAGGTGCTTTACGCCAGTCTGTCAGTAGTTTCATCAGGCTGGAGACGTTGGATAACGAGTTCACGCTTGCTGCCAGTGATGGCTCGCTTGTCAGCTACTTGAAAGTGGATGGTAGCCGACAAATTATCGGTGAAGAGGAATATAATTTTCTGATTGATGCGGCAACCATTAAACTGGGGTCAAAATTTGACCGTCCCGGACACGCCATGCAGATCTATTTTTCGCGTGACCCTGCCCGTATCCGCAGCCATCTGGATATATTGAACCGCCCTGTTTTTGCCACGGCCAGCAATATCGGTTTAGAAATCGGTGATTTGATTGATGAAAAAGTCAAGAATCTATCCACCATTCTCAGCCATGAAGAAAGCTATTTCGTTTTGTGGACGCGCCCTTCTTCGATGACCAAAAGCGAAGTGCAGCGGGTGCGCGAGGAAAAACAGGCCCAGAATAAAAAATGGGTCAATGCCACCTATGGACAAAACCCGTTAGCGGGCGTCGAATCCCTTCGTACCCGTCATAAAAGCTATACAACAGCTATTCAGCAAGCCTTGGACGAGATGGGGATTCGTGCCGAATTTCTGGATGCGCATACTGCTTTACGTGCTGTGCGGAATAACATGTTTCCGTCCCGGGCCAATGAAGATTGGAGAGCCTGCTTGCCGGGCGATCCTATCCCCCCGCGCTCTCCGCTCAACCAGTTCGATTTGTCCGATATTATCTGGCCATCGATTCCCGACCAGATTTCGGTTGGTGATGCCCGATTGATAGGCGGGCCGGTGGTGCAGATCGATGATCTGAATTGGGCTGGTGCGGATATGACATTAGGGCCGATGGAAGTCGCCCCGTTCCCTATGCTCCTAAACCGCCTTTATGATTCCAAGGTGCCGTTCCGTATCTCGTTACTGGTTGAAGGTGGTGGGGTGGAGGCCACGGCTTTTAAAACATTGGTTGCAACATTGATGAGTGTCACCAATGTCATGAACAAACAAATCAAATATTCTCTGGAGGGATTACAGGCGCTTGCGCGTAGCGAACCGGTGGTCAAATTGCGTGTTTCTTTCGCCACATGGGCCCCTAAATCAGAGCCTAATTTGATTCAGGACAGATTGTCCATCCTGATGCAGTCGGTCGAAAGCTGGGGCTATGCACAGGTCAGTTCCGCTTCCGGTGATCCCTTGGATTGCGTCATGTCTTCGGCAATGGGAATACATTGTGCCGGCACCGCGCCGCTTGCCATTGCGCCGATGCGCGAAGTTATGAAGCTGGTGCCATGGCAGCGACCTTCCAGTCCGTTTTCTCTCGGTGCGATTATGCTACGCACACCTGATGGTAAAGTGTGGCCTTATCAAACAGGGACAAACTTGACGACCACATGGTTTGACCTGATTTTTGCACAGCCAGGTGCGGGTAAATCCGTTCTGATGAACACCTTGAATCTGGGAACGATTCTGACTCCGGGGCTTAACAAGCTACCATTTATCGCGATTATCGATATCGGGCCGTCTTCATCAGGTTTGGTATCGCTGGTAAAAGAGGCCTTGCCGATCGAACGGCAATTCGAGTCAAGCTATTACCGTCTGCAAATGTCCCGAAGCTATGCGATTAACCCGTTCGATACGCAACTGGGGTGCCGCTATCCGCTGATCGACGAGCGCAGCTATCTGACGGAATTAATGACTTTGCTCTGTACCCCCCCTGGGAATGAAAAGCCATATGATGGTATTCCACAGCTTTCCAGTCTGGTGGTGGACGAGATGTATCGCTGGCGCGATGACAACATGGCCAATGCCGAACCGCGCCCGTATCTGCCCCGTCTGGACGGAGATATTGACGATGCCATCCAGAAACATAATATCCATTTGCCGACTGACCCTTATTGGTGGGACGTTGTCGAAGCGTTGTTTGATCGTGGGTTATATATGGATGCTATCCGCGCCCAGCGTCATGCCATGCCGACATTGAACGATGCGATTACCGCAGCCAGACGTCCGCAAATCCGTTCCCTTCTGGAAGAAACATCGATTGGCGGCAGTAGTGAATCGGTCATTTCTGCATTCGAACGTATGGTGACATCAGCGGTGCGTGATTTCCCGATTTTGTCATCGGTAACGCAGTTCGATATTGCCGGCGCGCGTATTTGTTCGCTCGACCTCATGGATATTTCTCCGCAAGGGGATGATACAGCGGATCGCCAGACGGCAGTCATGTATATGTTGGCGCGCCAAGCATTGGTCAGGGCATGGTGGGTGGGCAAAGAATCCTTGCCGTTTATGCCCGAGAAATTCAGGGATTATCATGAAGTGAATCTGCAAGACATGGCCGAGTCCCCGAAAAGGCTGTGTTACGATGAGTTCCACAGGACAAGTTCTTCGTCGTCAGTGCGGGCTCAAGTTGTCCGCGATGTTCGTGAAGGTCGGAAACGTGGGGTACAGATCGTTCTGGCGTCCCAATTATTGGGCGACTTCGATGACGATATGGTCGATCTGGCAACCGGTGTGTGGGTTTTGGGTACGGCTGTTTCCGATAAAGCGGTTGACGATATTCGTGATCGATTTGGTTTGTCTACGACGGCAAGAAATATTATTCGTTTCCGCCTGACGGGGCCGCGCGCGGGTGGGGCTCCGGCTCTGCTGATTCTTGGTACCAATGAAGGCCGTTATGAGCAGCATTTGATTAATACTCTCGGCCCCATCGAGTTATGGGCTTTTGCAACCTCTGTTGAAGATGTGATTATCCGCAACCGTCTCTATGCCAAATTTGGCGCGGGTCGCGCTCGCCAGATGCTGGCGGTGTCCTTCCCCGGAGGGAGTGCCAGAAACGAATTGAAAAGACGCGTTCTACTGAAATCGGATTCGGGAGATTCCAAAGCTGCGGCTTTAAGCGCCATTATTGACGAATTGGTCGATGAATTGATCGATACCTATAATAAACAAGCTTTAGCAGGAAAAATTTAGACATTCATGGCAAAGCCTAAAGTACCCAAACCACCAAAGCCCCCTAAAGAACCTATGTCTCCCCAGACAAAGAAAAAGCTCTATTGGCTTGGAGGGTCAGCATTCTTTGGATTGATTGTCCTGATGGGGCTAACGCCGGCGCAAGGTAGTATGCATTATGGCATTTGTCGCGTATATATCGAATTGAACGAGTTATATCCGAAAGAGATCACCTATCTCAGTGTCGAAGATGGAGATCCGGTCAAAATCTTTTATAAAAAAATTGATCCATTTGGCGTGGAATCGGTGAATTCTGCCGAATGTTATTTCAAGAGAGATAGTAGCGGGGCGTTTCTGGATGAATTGTCGAAATTCGATATGAACGGGAAATTCAGGGTGTATGAGGCCGAAAAACCCGAAAATATCAAACGCTTTAATATCGGCATTCCGGCTATTCTGGACAATCCGCCTGATTTGACATTACCGGATTTTTCTCAGGATAATATTGCGCGTTATAAGGACGCTCAATAAATTTTCTGTCCTGTTATTTTGAATCGGGGATAGGGTTTTTTAATTCCTCGGGTACATCATCGGATGTTTCGTACAGATACCAAGTCGGGTCTTTTGACCTGACGTCACGTCCGAAAGTCCAGACATCGTTCATGGTTATCAATTTATCCGGATTACCGTGAATGATAGTCCCCGTCTGATCGCGGATGACGATGGTTTCTTCTGCTAAAAATCTCAACTTGATATAGGCCATGCGGTCAATTTTCTTGATGCCCATGATTTTGCATTCTCTGACCGCGTGAACGTCGGTTGCCAGCGTTTCGCCTTTATGTTGACGGTCTTCGATGGCTTGTTCGAAAGTTGTATAAACGCCGCTCGACAGCAGCATTTTAAGAGTTTGCAAATCGCCTTTGGCAAAAGCTTCCACAATCATCGGGAATGCTTCTTTTGCACCGTTGATAAAGTCTTTCGGTTCAAAGGTCGGATCAAACTGTATGAAGTCCATAATTTCCCGCGCCGTATCCGCTCCGCCTTCGATCGAGAGACCTTCGATAGATGTTTTCGGCGAGGTTGTAGATGTCTCCACAGGAAGGCCGTTCAGATCAATCACGCGGCCAGTGTCTGAAGAAGATGCCTGATTTTGACGTTGGCGTTCTTTGAGTTGTTCGATAATATCGGAACGGTCAATCTCTGATCCATGTTTCGAACCGATTGTATTCCTCAGCCATACGACCAGAACAACGGCAATTACAATATAGATAAACAGATCAATAGGCACGGGCTTTCCCTTTCGAAAATCATCTCCCTTATAATAAGGTTTTTCTGCGGTGAGACAAGGGACATCTGGCGGTAGAGTGGCTCAAATGATAGCTACTTGTGAATTTCACCGAATTCTGCTACCCCAAAAGAATAAATTCATCCCAGAAAGTATAAAAATGGCTGATACAGATCATCAAGTAACAACGGCATCCAATCTTCCGGTTATGGTTCATGCCCAGTATGTCAAGGATATTTCTTTTGAAAACCCCTCGGCGCCTTTTTCGTTGAGAGCAGGGTTGGAGGCCCCTAAACTCGATGTCAATATCAATCTGGACGCCCGCAATCTGGAAGACCCGCAGATCAAATCACTATATGAAGTGGTGTTGAGGGTTTCCGTACGCGCCACCCGCGGCGAGCAGACCGTTTATATTGCAGAAGTCTTATACGGTATTGCCGCATCAATGCCGAATGTTGCGGAAGAACATCATCATCCGTTATTGTTGGTCGAGATTCCAAAACTCGCCTTCCCGTTTGCCCGCAAGGTTCTGGCCGATCTGATTCAGGATGGCGGGTATGCGCCGTTGCTGTTGGGGCCGGTTGATTTTGCGTCCATGTATATGTCCCGCTTTGGCGAGCAAGGCCGCGAAGGATTGACACAGGTTGCAGCAAGCAACTAGATTTCCTTTTTCCGATAACCCTGAAAAAAAGAGGTCTGTTTTCAGGCCTTTTTTTATGGGTATTTTTCCAGTATGCGGCGCAGCATAAATTTATCAGGATTTGACCGTCATTTGATGGACTGTTTTTCTTTTCTTCATATATTCATGTTTAGAATAAAAGATATCATTCCAAGAAGAAACCGAGCAGGAGCCGCTATGTCTGACATCATGCCGCAAAAATCTTTGAAACCTATTGCCGCTGTCGAACGAGTCACCGAAAATCTATCGGTCGGCGATTTGAATGATTTATGCGATGCGACTGAAAGCGCCATTGAAGCCGGAGGGGGATTCGGATGGGTGGATTTGCCCAATCGCGGCATTCTGGAGAGATTTTGGCAGGGGGTTATGGCGATGCCGGTGCGGATTTTACTGGTGGCGCGTCTGGACGGAGTGATTTGCGGCGCGGCCCAACTTGTCCGTCCGCCTAAAAATAATGAGGCGCAGGCCTCTTCCGTGACCCTGACCGGATTATTTATTGCGCCTTGGGCGCGGGGGCAGGGTCTATCACGCCGCTTGCTGGATCTGGCCGAGAAAACGGCTATCAAAGAAGAATTTAAAGTCATCAATCTTGATCTGCGCGAAACCCAATCGGCGGCGATGACCCTTTATGAAAGCAATGGGTACCATTTGATTGGTACCCATCCCTATTATGCGATCATCGGCGATCAATATGTTGCAGGACGTTATTATTATAAAGTCCTGTCCCACTGATTAGTGGCAACCGCAACCGCCATTTCCATCACAGCCTTCTTTTTTGGCTTTTTGTTCATGCCCATGATCGTGGTCATGATGGTGTCCATGGTCATGTCCGTGACCGCCGCAGCATCCGCCGCCATGACCGCCTTCACCTTCGCTAACATTTACAAAGTTGCCTTGGATTTCACCGTTTGGATCGGTTTCAACCAGCATTGCAACTTCGGTAAAGACTGCAGCATTTTCCATCATTTGTTCACGAAGTGGTTCGTTTTGTTGGCCAATTGTGTCAAAGAAAGCAGCAGCATCGCGCAGCAATTGAGCAGCAAGTTGGGAGTGAGTTGGCATGTTATTTTCCTTTCAGGGTTGATAAGTTATCGGTTTAAATTTCTAAAGGGATGCGCCGGATAGCTACCCATTATTTTGACATCTTTGGCAAAGAAATTCAGTTCTTCGAGGGCCAGTTGCAAATGGCGGTCATCCAGATGGCCCAGAACTTCGGCATAAAAACGTGCAGCATGGAATTGCGGATCGATATAGCTTTCCAGTTTGGTGATTTGAACACCGTTGGTCGCAAACCCGCCCAGAGCCTTATACAACGCCGCAGGCACGTTGCGGACTTCGAAAAAGAAGCTGGTTAGAATGGCGACCCCTTCATTTGATTTAGGGCGCACCATTTCCGGTGACAAGACCAGAAAACGCGTAGTGTTGTTCTGGATGTCCTGAATACCTTCTTTCAAAACGTCCAGACCGTATAATTCACCTGCCAGACGCGAGGCGATAGCCGCTTGCGTTTTATCGGCCTTTTGCGCGACTTCGGCGGCGGCACCGGCGGTATCGGCATGGATATGGGGTTTAAGGCCCAGTTCTTTGATAGCCTTCCGGCACTGCGGGATGGCGTGGACATGGCTATGGACATCGGTAATGTCTTCGATGTTGGCCCCTTTTACCCCTAACAGGCACATGGAAATCGGCTGGAAATGTTCGCCGATGATAAAAAGCTTCTTGGCTGGTAACAAATGATGCACGTCGGCCCCGCGTCCCGCCAATGAATTATCGACCGGAATCATCGCCAGTTCGGTTATCCCTGTTTCAACCGCCTGAAAAGCATCTTCGAATGTTTCGCAAGGCAGGGTTTCCATTTTCGGAAAAACCGCGCGGCAAGACATATCGGAGAAAGCCCCTAATGCCCCCTGAAAGGCGATTCTACCCGTATGTTGAGATGCATTGACGGAAGTCATTTTTTATTACAATTTCTTTCTTAAAACAGGCTTTTTCAAAAATAAGTCTGTGGTATAGTGGCGCTTGACAGAAATGGATTTATAGGGTCTGTTCCCGTTCAAAACAACATAAATTTCGCGGAAACGTCCGAAAATAAGAAGGTACGCAAGATGAATATGAAATATAACATGGCTTTGGCAGCTTTTGTCGTTGCAGGCATTATTGCTTGGTTGAGCGGCTTTGTATCCCAACAGGCTGTCCATTCCGAACCTTTGGCAAAAGATGCGGTCAAAATCGAAGTTGCGTCGGCTTCGGCGGCATCAGGCGGTGCTGCGAAGGCTGCAATGCCTGAACCTATCCTTGAAATGGTTGCGGCTGCCGATGTTGAACGCGGAAAATCCGTTGCCAAAGCCTGTGCTGCCTGTCACGTTTTCGAAGATAATGGCAAAAATGGCGTTGGCCCGAACCTCCATGGTGTGATCGGACGTAAAAAAGATGTTGTCGCAGGTTATTCCTATTCCGGTGCTTTGGTGACAAATGGTGGTGATACATGGACATATGGCGAATTGAACAAATTCCTGTGGAA
>DMIT01000147.1 GCA_003452275.1 Rhodospirillaceae bacterium
GCCCTTCGTGACCATTTATAATTTTTGTAATCTTGCCGGTTTCGGTTTAAAAGGAGCCTATGGATCACTCTTCTCTTAAAGTTATTTTTATGGGCACGCCGGATTTTTCGGTGCCGGCCTTACAACGCCTGATCGACCACCCGCGGATAGAGGTGATGGCGGTTTATACCCAGCCTGCGCGCCCTGCGGGACGTGGGCAGCAATTAAAGCCATCGCCCGTTCAAATGACTGCGGATGCCCATCATATTCCCGTTTATACCCCCAAAAGCCTGAAACGGGATGCCGATGCGGTGGCGGTTTTTCAGGGGCTAAACGCCGATATCGCCGTGGTGGCAGCATATGGTTTGATTTTGCCCTTAAGCGTTCTGGATGCGCCGCGCTATGGTTGCCTTAACATCCATGCATCCTTGCTGCCGCGCTGGCGCGGGGCGGCCCCGATCCAGCGCGCGATTGAAGCCGGCGACACGCAAAGCGGCATCACCATCATGCAAATGGCCGAAGGATTGGATACCGGCCCTATGCTGCGCAAAGAATCTTTGGCGATAGAACCCGTCACCACTGCGCAAATGCTGCATGACGATTTATCGGCGCTGGGCGCAAAAATGATCATTGCGGTGCTGGAAGATATCATGGCGGGCAACGCCCCGTCCCCCGAATCTCAAGACGACAACCTGACCAGTTATGCTGCAATGCTCAAAAAGGAAGAAGGCCTGATTAACTGGGCCGATGAAGCCGCAAAAATCGATTTGAAAATCCGCGCCTTTACCCCGTGGCCGGGATGTTATACCACGGGCGCGGACGGTAAACGCATCAAGATTCTGGCCGGTGAATGGATCAAAGACCCCGTGACAGCTACCGCACATGCCGGAACTATTTTATCACCCGCGGGGGATATTGCTTGCGGGCAGGGGATCTACCGCGTCAAAATGCTGCAACCTGAAAACAGCAAAGCCATGGATTTCAAATCGGCGCTGAACGGCAAAAAATTTGCGATAGGGGATCAATGGGGAGTCACGGGGGGAGTCACGGGGGGAGTCACGGAATGAGCGTGCAACGCTGGAAACTCACCATTGAATATCAGGGCACCCGTTATGCCGGCTGGCAACGGCAAGAAGACGGAATTCCGTCGATTCAGGAAGAGATTGAAACCGCCATTGAAAAATTCTGCGGTAGCTTTTGCCGGATTTTCGTGGCGGGCCGGACGGATGCAGGGGTTCATGCCCATGGGCAGGTGGCACATTTCGATCTGGATTATGGCGACCGGCCTTTGACCGGTTATACCATGACACAGGCCATCAATGCCCATCTGGGCGACCGCCCGATTGCGATTTTAAAGGCCGAACCGGTGACTGCCGATTTTCATGCCCGTTATGACGCAGTCAATAAGCTTTATACCTATCGTCTTTTATCCCGCCTCGGGAAACCAGCCTTTGAAAAGGACAGGGTCTGGTGGACACGGCGCGAACTCGATATCAATGCCATGCGCGAAGGCGCAACATTCCTTCTGGGGAAACATGATTTCTCAACCTTCCGCGCCGCGGAATGTCAGGCCAATTCGCCAGTCAGGACGCTGGATCGTCTGGATATTGAAAGCATCGCCCTCGCCGGCGATGGTCAGGAAATCCGCTTTCTGGTCGAAGCCCGCTCTTTCCTGCATCATCAGGTCAGGAACATGGTGGGAACGCTGGTCGATGTGGGAACGGGCAAATGGACACCTGCCGATGTCAAAACCGCTCTGGACGCCAAAGACAGAACCAAAGGCGGCCTAACCGCCCCTGCGGCAGGATTATCGCTCAGTCGTGTTGATTATTGAGGGGAGGTTAGAATCTTTCCCAGTTTTCCAGCATCACCAGTTCGCCGAATTCACCGATATCATCGGCAGACATCTGGGCTGCGGCCACTGGTTGACCATCCAGCAGAGGGGTCTGTGCAGGGCTTAAAAACACCATGAACAGGGCAAGGGATGCCGCAATCGCCAGTCCGCCATATTTCCATGATGTCAATTGCACCGGCTTCCGCGCGCCATATTGCGGTTGCGCCAACGCAGCATCAATCATCTGGTTAACTTTATTCGGTGCTAGAAAGGGTACGATATTATCCATTTCCTGTCCTGTTTTAATTAAGTCGAAAGGGTTTTTAAGGGGATCGTGCGGCAAAGACATGCTTTTCTCCATTTAGATTGGAAGGTATCAATTTCTCCAGTGCCTTCAGTCCCCGTGCGACGAGATGTTCGACTGCCTTCTCGGTTGTCTTCATGGTACTGGCCACATCACGGCGGCTATTATCATGAAAATAGGTTAAAAGTAGGGCTTCCTGCTGGCGGTCGGGTAGAGATTTGATCGCCTGCAGCAAGATGTTCTTATATTCTTTCTGTAAAACCGTATCCGACGCCATTTCAGGCACAGACAAGGTTTCGGGTATTTCTTCGGACTTGTTCTTGCGCGACCTATGGACATCCATCGATGCATTATAGGTCAGGCGCGACACCCAAGCCTGAACCGATCCCCCCGCTTCCCAGCGCGGGGCATATTGCCACAGCTTGATCAGCACATCCTGCGTGACATCCTCGGCAGAAGCCCGGTCACCCGACAGAAAGCGATAAGCCATCGCGAATATCTTCTGGCTCAGCGCATTCGAAAGGGTGCGAAAGGCGGATTGGTCGCCATTCGCTACTTTTTTCATGAGCTGGGTGAGTTCTGCATTGTCCATGCGCAGACCTTTCTGTACGTCATTTATTCAGTCGGTTTATCCTTTGCAGGCTCATCCGCAGGTTTGCCTTCCTCAGGCCCGCCGCGATGTTCACCTTTATATTTGGCCTTGAATTTCTCGCGCATCGCTTCACGGCCTTTTTTCAATTCGTCGGGGGAGAGTTTACCATCCTTATTGGTATCGGTTTTGTCAAACATCTCGTCCATGCGTTCTTTCTGGCTGGCGGCCATTTCTTCGCGGCTGATAAAACCATCCTTGTTGGTGTCGGTTTTGTCGAACATTTCCTTGCCGCGTCTTTCGGCCTCTGCCGCGCGGTCAATGCCTTTACCACCTTCTGGCGGAGGGCCTTCATGACCAATATCGCCCGCAGGCGGCGGGGTAGGGGTGCTTTCCGCAAAACCATTCGTGGCAGAAAGTGACAGGGCAGCCAAAGCAACAGCCGTCAAAGCAATATTTTTTGTTTTCATTTCTCGTTTCCTTTCAGATTCTCATCCAGTTTTTGCCAGTTTTTTTGAGTGTATCAGAATTACGTCCTGAGAAAAGAACGTACCGGCAGAAGAAATCCCCCTCATCACTATTTTTTATTTAACGATGATATAGATCAAACAGCTACCGTTTCCATATGTTTTTTATTTTTTCATAAGCTTGCATATTTCAATGAATATGGTATATAGCATTTATTAAACAGAGGAAAAAATGAACCAAAACGAAGATTTTTCAGAATTTACTCAAGGATTACAAGCGATTATCGATAATGGTCGAGACGAAGCCGCTGCCAGTAAAAACAGTTTGGAACGTATGCGCCTTTCAGCTATCCGCGAAGGTCGCCATGATGATGCCAGCCGTATTACCGAACTCTTAAATTATATGAAAAATGAAATCGCCTTTTTCCGCGCGCTAAACCGAATTGGCACGACAGAGAAGAAAGGGGGATGGATAAGTCGTCTCACTGCCATAGGCCAAGGCAACGACCGCATTCTTCCTGATAATTTCGAGAAAATCACCTTTTCTGCCTCCCGTCCTTTCCAAAGTTTTGAAGGAATTTTCAAAGATAACGCTGCGGGAGCGTCCCCTTCCTTAAAAGGGCCGTTTCTGATAGCGGTAGCTGCCAATTTTTCTGAAGCAGTCGATTTACCTCAGGAGCCTCTGGTTTGTCTTTTTAATCAGGCCACCAATGGGAAAGCAGGCAACAATCAAGCTGAATTACGCGTGTGGGGTCTCAAAGCCTTTGCGGAAAGATTTGGTGGTAAATCATTTGACCAATCAGTATTAACTGTACCTCCGGATGCGAATGAGACAATATTGGAGTTAACGCGCGGTACCCCCGATCAGCTTTTCAGAGTAGCTGTTGGTCAAATGGTCAGGGCGTCCCTCAGTCATAATCCTCCGGAAGCTGTGCAAGAACAATTTTTCGCTGCGCTAAAAGACTATGCGGGCACCTCTCCCGCACCATAAATACGTCCAATAAATAAGATTGATAATCGACCATAGTCAGGGCTTGGCAAATCGGCCCTGAATGCTTATGATTGCCGTGGATCAAAATCCACTCTTTTCCATGAGTCCTTCTACGCAATTGTTTCAGGAGCCACCATATCATGCCGACAAAACAGGCTGCCCGTCCGTTATCGCCCCATTTGCAGGTCTGGAAATGGACATTGACCATGGCATTATCCATTCTTCACCGCGCCTCAGGCATAGCACTGGTCGCCGGGATGCTGCTGCTGGTCTGGATGTTGGT
>DMIT01000150.1 GCA_003452275.1 Rhodospirillaceae bacterium
GCCGGACAACAAATCGGCTGGGGGTTCCAGCTTCAAAACCCGATTGTGATTTTATTACTGGCTTATTTACTCTTCACCATGGCCCTTAATCTCAGCGGGTTTTTTGAAATCAAATCGGGCCCGTTGGCCAATATCGGGCACAAATTGGCTTCGAAACATGGTTATAAAGGGACTTTCTTCACCGGCATTCTGGCAACCATCGTGGCCACCCCCTGCACCGCCCCGTTCATGGCGACCGCCATGGGTTACGCATTGACCCAGCCCCCCGTCATTGCCATGGCGATTTTCATGGCACTGGGGCTGGGGCTGGCGCTGCCTTATCTGGTTTTATGTTTCGTTCCGGCCTTGCGCCAATCGCTGCCGAAACCGGGGGCATGGATGGAGACATTCCGCCAGTTCATGTCCTTTCCCCTGTTCGCATCGGTGGCATGGCTGATCTGGGTGTATGCCCAGCAAGTGGGGGGCGGATATGGAACGTTGCTGGGGCTTGGCGGATTGATCCTGATTGCCTTCGGCATCTGGGTGGCCCGTCATGAACCACGGAAGCAACCATGGAAAACAGGCATTCATGCCGTATCGGTTGTCAGCATCATTCTGGCTTTCGTGATTGCGGGGTTGAGCCATATGACCGCGCCCAGAACCTCCGCGGAAAAAGAATCCGCAATGCCGTATATCTCTTTTTCAACCGAGACCCTTGACCGCCTTATCGCCAGCGACGCCCCTATTCTGGTCGATATGACCGCTTCGTGGTGCATCACCTGTCAGGTCAATGAACGCATCGCCATTTATACCGATGCCACACAGGCTTTGTTCAAGCAACAGAACGTACAATATGTGGTCGGGGACTGGACCAATCAGAATCCCGAAATCACCGCCTATCTTAAAAAATATGGACGCAGCGGTGTCCCGTTATATGTTTTCTATGGCGCGCGCGATACAATCACAGGGGCACGCCCTGAACCCAGAATTCTTCCGCAATTACTGACTGCCGGTTTGATTGCCGACGTCATTCATGGCGAAGAATAAAACCCACTTTCAACATGCAAGGAATAACCAGACATGAAATCCCTCCTCCTTCTTACTTTGGCCCTGATCCCTTTGGCGACTGCGGCGCACGCAGCCCCCGAGATTGGCAAAGCTGCCCCCGAATTCATGGCCAATGACGTCGATGGCAACCATGTCATGCTATCCGATCTGAAAGGCAAAACCGTCGTTCTGGAATGGACAAACCCGGACTGCCCGTTCGTTCACAAACAATATGATACCGGCAATATGCAGACCGTTCAAAAACAAGCCACTGCGGATGGTATCGTATGGATCACCATCGATTCTTCCGCCACAGGCAAAGAAGGACATTATCCTGCGGCTGAGCTGAAAAAAATCTATGCGGATAAAAAAGCAAACTTCACTCACCTGATCGTTGACGAAAAAAGTGAGATCGCAACTTTATATGGCGCCAAAACAACGCCGCATATGTTCATCATCAATCAAGACGGCACATTGGTTTACCAAGGCGCCATTGACGATAAATCCGGCTTTGACAAAGAAGAAGTCAAAACCGCCAAAAATTACGTTCTGACTGCCCTCGCCGACCTGAAAGCAGGAAAAACGGTTGCCACACCATCCACCAAACCCTATGGCTGCGGCGTTAAGTATTAATTCCTTCCCCATTCCTATACAGAAAAAGCCCGGTTTCTCATCGGGCTTTTTTTGATATCGCCCATTGATTTTATTGAATTTTTATTCAGTTCGTTCCCAGATTTTTATTTTTCATCTTGCGCATCATTATATTGTTATGTATAAAAAAATATGACATATGACCTTATCAGTTTTGATCTGGATGGAACGCTGGTGGACACGGAAATTCCCGTGAACACCGCCTTTTTTGACACGCTCTATAGACTCGCCCCGCCTGATTACCGGAAATTCGATATCGATTATATTTTTGAGAAATGTATGGGAACAAGCATCAACGGCATTTTTGTCCAAATGGCCAAAGAGGTTTCCCAAGTCATCACCCCCGAGATGCAAGCCAAAGTTATTGCAGGATATCTTTCCTGGCTATCTGGAAAAACATTTAAAACCTGACCCTGAGCAGATCGCAATTCTTGAAGAATTATCCTCCAGATTCAAAACATGCGTCACCTCCAACGGTATGAGACGCAATGTCGAAAATTCAGTTAGAATCGCAGGGCTATCGGATATTTTCAGACAAAATATTTTTACGGCGGAACAAGTCGCCAGCCCAAAACCTGCCCCTGATCTCATATTATACGCAGCCGAACGCATGGGCGTCAGCGATCTGTCACGTGTGTTGCATATTGAAGATGCCGTACGCGGCGCACAGGCAGGTCTTGCCGCGGGAGCAACAGTCATCGGAATCACCAAACATGCCAAAGACAAGAACAAATCGACTGCGGAGCTACAAAACGCAGGTGTGCAACATGTGTTCGACAACTGGGCAGACATCGCCGATTTTGCTCTGAAATTATAAGGATTATATTCCTATAAATAATCTCCCCTGTCAAGTTGCTTTTTAGTAGGGCAGAAAATCTCTTTTATGGCATAATGTTTGAAACTGATTCGTTCTGGAACTCCTTCTGATGCCCACCAAAAAGATTTCGACTAAGACTGGCAAGATAGTTGCCAAAACATCAGGCCGATCTGCGCAACTGGCTTTGGCAGGCGCGCGTCGTTCGGTTGCAACATCCCAACGGAATGTACCGGAAATCGCCCCCCCTGCTCCGCCCCCCTCTCGAAAACAGAAGACTGCGGATGTGAGTCGTCTGGTGATCGGCAAAGACGGAAAACTGATTTTTATGTCCCCTGATATGGGTAAAATCCTCGGGTTGAAAGAGAATGATCTGGCCCATATCGCTTTCCGCGACCTGATCCAGTTTACCAACCCCGATGATGCCTTGCGTGACCGCCCACATTTTGGATTCGGCGACGATTCCGAAAGCCCCAGCGAAGATGCATGGGTTGCATCCATTTGTTCAGGCGAACATGAAATTGTTCCTTTGCTCAATAAGAAATCAAAACCTGTTATGCTTCGTTTCGATGTGGTCGATTTAAGCGAGGGTCGCGGTTATGTGATTGTCTCTACCCTGTCTGCCCATGATGACGCCAATCTGGAAGATTTTGTCACCCGGATCATCCATCCCGCTTCCCCGACAGAAGATCCAGCCCCATCATCTCTGTTCGCCGCCATTACAGCCGCCGCCGAATGGGACGGGTATTTATCCGCCCTGTCCGATATGGGCAATGATTTTATGATGGTCTTATCCCCGCGCGGCAAGATCATCAATGCCAATGCGCCTTTTTATACAGCGCTTTCCCTCGCCCCTGACGAAGTCAAAGGCAAAAATTTCCTCGACATGGTGAACAGCGAAGACAAACCGTATGTTCAGCCTATTTTCAAAAATCTGTTTCAGGATGATCGCAACAACCTGCGCGAAGTGATCGCGTTTGAATGTCGCATCCGCGGAACGTCCAAAATGTCCCATTGGCTGGATTGCCGCATCAAGCCTCATGAAGGGCAATTGCTGATGGTCTGCCGCGACCTCACCGATTCCAAACGTCATGAGGCCGAATTATTACGCCG
>DMIT01000051.1 GCA_003452275.1 Rhodospirillaceae bacterium
AATGGTGGATGTTGATGATCCGCCCGTGATACATGCGGCTCATATCATCGGATAAAACTTGCATATATCGCGCCAGAACGATCAATTCGCTGGCGGTGTCGGCGATCACTTTTTGAATAGCCAATTCTTGTGCAGCGCGATTTTCTGCCGATACAGGGAGGTAGAGAAACGGGAGGCCCTTGGCTTCGACCTGTGCGCGATGCGTATCGTGGTTGGAAATGACAGCCGTAATATCGATGGGCAAGAGTTTGTTTTGCCAGCGATAAAGAATATCATTCAAACAATGATCGGATTTCGACACCATCAGCAGAGTGCGGGTTTTTTGTTCCAGCGGATAAATGCCCCAATCCATCGCAAGAGAAGTTGCCACGCGTTCAAAGTCAGGACGGAAATTCGGGCAGAGCGTGGGGGATGTGCAGGAACACACAATCCGGAAAAAGAAATATCCTGAGGGTTGATCGTTGAACTGCGCGGCCTCTTCAATATTTAAGCCATTCTCGTAAAGGCAGGTGGTGATCCGCGACACAATCCCCGCTTGATCGGGACAACTGCCGCGTACAATAAATTTATGGGAGGATATATGGTCCATGGTCATGATGTGGTGAGTGCGGCGACGATATCCTGCGCCATCAGGTGAGCGGTTTTATATTGTGCGTCTTGTGTATCGTGATCCTGAAACACATCGGGCAAATGCAATGTGCGGATTTTTAATCCGGAATCGAGCAGACCGGCATTCGCCAGATATTGCAATACCATCGCTCCGAACCCGCCGGACGATCCGTCCTCGACCAGAACCAGTGTCTTATGGCGCGTTGCCAATGTGCGGATCAAATCGGTGTCGAGCGGTTTGGCAAAGCGGGCATCGGCAACCGTCACAGACTGGCCTTTGTCTGCCAGAATATCCGCAGCTTTCAGGCATTCGCCGAGACGTGTGCCATAAGAGAGAATGGCGCCTTCGCCGTTTTCTCCGTCACGCACAATCCGGCCTTTGCCGATTTTCATGGGTTTGCCCGAGCTCGGCAGCGTCACGCCTGTGCCTTCCCCGCGAGGATAGCGCAGAGCAATCGGCCCGCGATCATAGGACGCGGCTGTGGCAACCATATGCACCAATTCCGCTTCATCGGCGGGGGCCATCAGCACCATATTGGGCAGACATCCCAGATAGGCGATATCAAAGGCTCCGGCATGGGTGGCACCATCTGCGCCCACCAATCCCGCGCGATCGAGCACAAAGCGCACGGGCAGATTTTGCAAACACACATCATGCACAATCTGGTCATAGGCGCGTTGCATAAAGGTAGAATAAATCGCAACGAACGGGCGAATACCTTCGCAGGCGAGTCCCGCGGCAAAGGTCACGGCATGTTGTTCGGCGATCCCCACGTCAAATGTGCGGTCGGGAAAAACCGATCCGAATTTATCCAGCCCTGTCCCTGTCGGCATGGCAGCGGTAATGGCCACGATTTTGTCATCGCGTTTGGCCTCGGCAATCAAGGCGTCAGCAAAGACATTGGTATAGCTGGGGGCGTTTGGTGTCGATTTACGCTGTGACCCCGTAATCACATCGAATTTGACCACGCCATGCATTTTGTCAGGCGCGGATTCTGCCGGCGCATATCCTTTGCCTTTTTCGGTCAGCACATGGAGCAGGATAGGCTTGCTATTTTCCTGATCGCGCAAATTCTTGAGGATGGGAACCAACTCATCCAGATTGTGCCCGTCAATCGGGCCGATATAATAGAAACCCAATTCCTCGAATAACGTCCCGCCGCCGATGCTGGAACGTACGACTTCCTCGGCACGCTTGGCGGCTTCGCGCAGGGGGGCGGGAAAATGTCCGGAAATGCTTTTGGCAATTTCGCGGGCGTTTAAATAGGGTTTGGATGAAACGAGGCGCGACAGATATTTGCTCATGGCCCCGACAGGCGGTGCAATCGACATTTCATTGTCGTTTAAAATGACGATGAGTTTCGACCCGAGGACGCCCGCGTTGTTCATGGCTTCATACGCCATGCCGGCCGAGATGGAACCGTCACCGATCACCGCAATCACATGGTTGTTATCGTTTTTCAAATCACGGGCGACGGCCATGCCGAGGCCGGCGGAAATAGACGTTGAACTATGCGCCGCGCCGAACGGGTCATATTCGCTTTCACTGCGTTTGGTGAAACCGGACAACCCGCCACCCTGACGGATGGTATGGATACGGTCGCGGCGACCGGTCAGCATTTTATGCGGATAAGCTTGGTGCCCGACATCCCAGATCAAACGATCATCAGGGGTATTGAATGTCGCATGAATGGCTACGGTCAATTCGACAACGCCCAAACTCGCCCCCAAATGCCCGCCTGTTTTGGAAACGGCATTGACCAGATCGGTTCGCAATTCATCAGCAACTTTTTTCAGTTGCTCAACGGACATATCCCGCAAATCGGCAGGGTCGTCAATTTTCGAATTGCGAAGTTCTGGGGTAGGATGTTTTGTCTGTTTCATAGCTCAAAATAATTATTCTGTTTTCATTCAAAAGTCACGGAAAACTAGCGCGCCATTGCATTGACATAACTTTTAAGGTTTGTTATAAACCATCAGGGAGATTTAAATGACCGGCATATTTCCAGTTAACCCACCTTTTGACAATTTTATGCTGCCCGTCAGTGGCGGGCATAGCCTGTATGTTGCCCAGTTCGGCAATCTGGATGATGCGCTTTCATCCATTCAAATTATTGAAGAAAATCCACGGGATGAAATTCCGATCACGCGTATTTTTATGCATTATTGTCTGCATGAATTTGATGACTTGAATAAACGAAAAATACTGACCTCTAAAAACCTCAGTCAAATTCCGATGGATATTGTGCATGGACGTCATGACCGTATCTGTCCTGTGCAAAGTAAAGGTGTCTGAGAGAATTAAATCAGTTATTCAGGGACTATTTCCAGCGGCATGATTCCAGATATATCGTAAAATCCAATCACTAAAAGTATAACAATAAAGATAGCAATCAGCGATATGACCGCAAGGCCAGTAACATTCCAATTGGAAAAACGTGGGTTATCTTTGAGAGATGCTTGGTTCTGAACATAGAAACTTTGCGCGCCTAACGTATATGCAACCCCATAAACAACGGATGGGATAAACTCAGGTAAAAAGGGTACGATCAATACAAAAGCAAATGTCAACATTAATCCGAATTTGATGGTTTTTTGTGATTGCGTCATATCACCCATCACATCAAAATTCTTTTTCAGCATATATATAGCTGCAAACGGGCCACCAAAAAATGTACCTAATGCAACTTGGTTTTTGGTATAAGCCCGATTTTCCATCGTAATCATATCCCTGTTTTATGCGCGGCGGTTCAGGACGTAGTAGGCCAGTTCTTCCAGCATTTTGGCGCGACCTTCGAAAATATGCAGATGGCGGACGGCTTGGTCGACCAGCATCTCGGCGCGTTGTTTCGCTTGTTCTTTCCCCATGGTGGATACGAAGGTCGATTTGTTGGCCTTTTCATCTTGGTTGGCTGGTTTGCCGGTTTCGCTGGAATGTCCTTCGACGTCGAGAATATCGTCGGTCACTTGGAAGGCGAGGCCGAGGTCATAGGCATACGAAGTCAAGGCGCGGCGATATTGGTCACCTGCCTTGCCGAGAATGGCTCCGGCTTCGCAAGAGAATGCCATGAGTTTACCGGTTTTCATGCGTTGCATACGGCTGATGGTGCCCAGATCAAATTCAGTTGTCTCGCCGATCAGGTCGAGCATTTGTCCGCCCACCATGCCATGAAGGCCGGATGCATCAGACAGGGAAGCCACCAATGCACAACGTACATAGGGGTCTTCGTGAGTTTCAGGAGCCGCCAAAATCTGGAAGGCCATGGCTTGTAATCCGTCACCTGCAAGGATAGCCGTTGCTTCGTCATAGGCGCGGTGAACGGTTGGTTTGCCGCGGCGTAAGTCGGAATTGTCCATTGCCGGCAAGTCATCATGGATGAGGGAATAAGCGTGGATCAATTCAATCGCAGAGGCCACACGTTTGGCGCGGGATGGGTCAACGTTGAATAATTTCGCAGACTGCATGACCATAAACGGACGCAGACGTTTCCCGCCCGACAATGTCCCGTAGCGCATCGCATCGTACAAAGTTGACTCGGCGAGTTCACCTTCAGGAAGCAAACGTGTAATTGCTTTGTCCACCATTTGAACGGTGTCTTCTAATGCTTCTTTCAGTTCCGGGCTGGTCTCGCGTAGGGACGGGGCCATAGATATTCTCCTTAATCTATTCTTCTATTTATCTTCAAATTTTTCGCTGGTGATAGTGCCGTTTGCGCCGATCACGATTTTTTCAATTTTCATCTGGGCATCCCGCAATTTGGCTTCGCAATGGGATTTAAGGGCCATGCCGCGTTCATAGGCGGCAATCGATTCTTCCAGGCTGACTTTTCCTGATTCCAGATCTTTGACGATTGTTTCCAGCTCGGCCAGAGCCGATTCAAACGCCATTTTTTCAACGGGAGAGGATGCAGGTGCCATAGTCATTTGTTTTAAAATTATACCATTTGTTAAGTGCGGACAGAGTTTATGTCAGGCCGTCTTGTTTCTCAACCTGATTCTACCGGACTGGAGATGTTCTAAACAGCTTTCGGCGGCAGATATTGTGATTATGAATAAAAATAGGAGTGGTTAGGCTTCCGGAATATCAATTCCTTCGTCGCGGTATTGGGTAATTTTATTGCGCAGAGTGCGAATCGAAATACCCAGAATATTGGCAGCGTGGGTACGGTTGCCCAGACAATGGTCGAGCGTGTTTAAAATCATCTGGCGCTCGACATCGGCGATGGTGCGCCCGATCAGGTTTTCAACAGGGCCTTCGTTTTTGACCTCAGATGTTGCCGTTGTGGTTGATGGTGATACGCCTGCCGGATCTGGTGCTTTGTTTGCGGCAGGGGCGGGGGCGTTACTGGCCATTGCGCCTGAAATATGGACGGCATCGGCTTCTATTTCGTCCTGCATCGACATCAGGACTGCGCGGTGCATAGTGTTTTCCAGTTCGCGAATATTTCCGCGCCAATGATGCCCCTGAATTTTGGTGGCAGCGGCAGCAGATAATTTTTTGGGTGGCAACCCGTTTTGTTCGGAAAATTTATCAATAAAGAACTGCGCCAGTTGCGGCAGATCGCCTTTGCGTTCGCGCAGCGAGGGTAGGCGGATATTGACCACGTTCAAACGGAAATATAAATCTTCGCGGAATTCGCCCTTGCTGACGGATTCTTCTAGATTGCGGTTGGATGTCGCGATGATGCGCACATCCACTTTCACCGCTTCGTTGCTGCCGATGCGCGTAATCTCGCGCTCCTGAATGGCGCGGAGGAGTTTGGCCTGAAGCAGGGGATGCATTTCCGAGACTTCATCCAACAGCAATGTGCCGCCATTGGCCTCTTCGAATTTTCCCAAACGGCGTCCGATCGCCCCTGTAAAAGCACCTTTTTCATGGCCGAATAATTCGGATTCCAGCAGGCTTTCAGGGATCGCCGCGCAATTGACGGCGATAAAGACCCCGTCTTTGCGTTTCGATTTGCGGTGAATATATTGCGACATCACCTCTTTCCCCGTTCCGGATTCGCCAGTAATTAAGACAGTGGCATCGGATGGCGCAATTTTATCCGCCAATAACAAGACCTGCTTCATCGCGGGGTCATTGGCGATCATGGTATTGTTATCTTCGGTTACGGCTTCGAAAATGGCCGCAATCAAATCCGCATCAGGCGGCAGGGGGACATATTCTTTCGCACCCTCTTGAATAGCCTTGACCGCGGCGCGCGCGTCCGTTCCGATACCGCAGGCAATGACAGGAACATGAATGCGTTCCACTTTCAATGTCTCGATAAACGCACCGATTTTCTGTTTGATGTCGATCATGACAAGGTCTGCACCCTTGCCGTTGCGCAATGCGCCCAATGCCTGTTCGGTATCTTCGCAATGGATCACCTTGGCGCCGCGTTGCAGGGCGATTTTTCCGGCGGCACTGATATAGCCTTCAAGATGTCCGATAATCATTAAGCGCATTGTTCAAAAGTCCTTATTATTTCAGTAGGGGAGGCGTATGGGCAGGAGCCGCCATACATTGGTTATCCACACAGGAGGTTGCAGGCTGCATCAGAAATTCGCAAGTGCTGACCTTGTTGTTTTTGAGATTATTTTCTTTGTCGAGGCGGTTGTAATCATCGATTTTGCGGAGGAGGGCCGGTTCATCGACGGATTTGAGGGAGTAAACGCGATATTCCTGAAACCCGCCGCAAGGTTTATC
>DMIT01000066.1:0-4143 GCA_003452275.1 Rhodospirillaceae bacterium
GTCATCGATATGGCGAAGCGTGAAAACGGGCGCAGTGCCGAAGATTATGTGGCCGGCACATGGCTGAAAGGACAGGCCGGTGGGCAAGCGTTGGAATCGATGACGATCGGTGGAATGCGCGCCGCGACAACCGCGGTCAATGTGAATATTAACAATCAGCCCGCCGAAATCAGGTTGATCGCCATTGAATGGTCGGCAAATGAATGGGTGCGGATGCAGATTTTGATTCCGCGCGGCGCATCGAATGCCGCCGTGGATGACGTGAAACGCATCAGTTACAGTTTCCGCAGAATAAGCGAAGGGGAACGCAGGTCAATCAGGCCGTACCAGATTGATCTGGTCACGGCGCGGGCAGGGGATACCGCCCGAAGCCTTGCCGCCGGGATGGGCGTCGAACAGGCAAAGGTTGAACAATTTGCGGCTCTGAACGGCTTGACCCCCGCCACCCCGATTACCGCCGGCCAGATATATAAAATCGCGAGATAGGGCTCGCCCCTGTTTTTCAACCTTTTTGATTGTCATTTGGTGCGGTTCGGCCTATGTTCCCAGTGCAATCCAAGGATATAAGATGACCTATAACCCCGATTTATTGGACAAAGCCAAAAGGCACCCTGAAAAACAAAAAAATCCTGACCGTCCGATGGGGCAAAAGCCGGACTGGATAAGGGTTCGCGCGCCACAGGGCGGCGTGTATGGCGAAACACATGCCATCGTCAAGCAATTCAAATTAACCACGGTCTGCGAAGAGGCCGGTTGCCCGAATATCGGTGAATGCTGGAATAAAAAACATGCAACCTTTATGATTATGGGCGAGGTCTGCACCCGCGCCTGCGCCTTCTGTAATGTCGCCACGGGACGTCCGGACGAGCTGGACAAAATGGAGCCGTTGCGCATCGGTGTGACTGTCGAGAAAATGGGCCTGAAACATGTGGTAATTACGTCGGTTGACCGTGATGATCTGGCCGATGGCGGCGCACAGCATTTTGTCAAAACGATTGAAGCTATCCGCTTTAAATCGCCCGATACCACTGTTGAAATTTTGACACCTGACTTTAAAAACAAGGACGGAGCGGTTGATATTGTTGCACAATCCCGCCCTGATGTTTTTAACCATAATCTGGAAACCGTTCCGCGCTTATATCCCGCGGTGCGCCCCGGAGCGCGTTATTTTACATCCCTTCGCCTGTTAGAGCGCGTTAAGGAAGTAAACCCTGATATCTATACCAAATCAGGACTGATGGTCGGTTTGGGGGAAACAAAAGAGGAAATCGGTCAGGTTATGGACGATTTAAGAGCGGCAGGGGTTGATTTCCTGACAGTCGGGCAATATTTACAACCTAGTCCCAAACATGCCGCCGTTGAACGATTCTGGACACCGGACGAATTCGAATCTTTGGAAAAGATGGCGCGTGCGAAAGGGTTTTTGATGGTTTCCGCCTCTCCGTTAACCCGATCCAGCCACCATGCCGGTGAGGATTTTGCGAAATTACAAGTTGCAAGAGCAGAAAAACGCGCAAAGCTTGTTAATTAGTCATAATTTTGTTGACGAATCTGGAAACTAAGAGCTATAAGCTAGGGCTTAGAACACTGGATGCGTATGAATGAACTGGAAAATCACAAACAATTTACGAACAACTTTTAATAGAATGTCTTCTGGCGCAGGATTTGCGACGGAACGCAGATGGTTTTCTTTAAAACATCTCTTTCTGGATAAAGTAGGGTTAATGCCTAATTGGGCGATTGACCGTGATGTGATTATCCCGAAATTGAGCGAAGTCCTTTCTCAGCGCCATATGACCAAAATGAATGCGGCGGCATTTTTATGTGCCTTGTCGATCAAACATGTGCATTCCCATTATGATCCGGTAACCTTTCTGGGTAATTTCTTGAAATTATACAATGCCAAAACTATTCAGGAAATTTGTGAGATTGAAGAAATTGCTCCTGGTTCTTCTGCCCATAAAGAGTTATGGAGTGTTTATCACTCGGCACCCGGAAAAAACACAAAAAGAATTGAAGCGGTTAAAATCCGTTGCTGGGCGCGCGATCTTGAGAGAGCGACAAATCCGAAAGGCAGGTGGGCATTCCCTGGCCATCAGCGCCAATCTATCACTGTTACTGAAATTGAAGAGCTGTTGAAACATTATCCATCCCAGATGCGGATACCCGATGGTGAAGAGGAAGTGCCGGAGATTGTTGAAAAACTGCAAGAATCTGACGGAAGCAGAACAAATTCGGCGTTTCCAAAAGACGATTACCTTCCGTTGTTGCGCGATCTTCGCGCCAAAGGGCAGATCAATGAAACGCAATGCGGGATATTATTATGCTTCATTTTGCATTCCCGTGAAAAAAGAAATGACAAGAAAACATCCTATGTCACCCATCCGATGGCAGTTGCAAATCTGGTGCGGCAACATGGCGAGCGTTACGGCCTGAACAGCCGTGACGTATGGATGGCGACTTTAGCCGCGCTTTTGCATGATGGCGGCGAGAAGTCAAATATCAATCTTGATCAGGATTTGGACGGGTTATTGCCGCCGCAAGTGGTTGAGGCCATTAAATGTCTGCATAAACGTGATGATGAGAGTTATTCCCAATATCTGGAACGCTGCGCAAGCAACCCGTTGGCGGCGGTGGTCAAATTATGTGATATTTATCATAATTCAACGGATGCGGGATCGAATCCGGCATTCAAGCAAGTCTATGTCTATCCGATTGCTGCAAACTATGTGCAATATCGTTTAAAACATCCAAACGAGAAACTATCTGTTGCCGAATTTGTAAAACATAATAAGATTTGCTCAGAGGAAGTGTTTGCCGAGATTGAAAGAATCGCACAACATGATACAGATAAGAAAAAACCGGCCAGCGCATATCGTAATAGCCTTGGTGATTTGAACAACCTGAAGACGATGGATGACATCCTCTCCGAGACAATTATTTCGAATGAAGAAGACCCTGTAGCACATGCCGACTCACGCCGAAAAGAAGATCCTTCCTTACAGCCCTGAACAGATGTTTGATCTGGTTCTGGATATTGAACGATATCCAGAATTTCTACCGTGGTGCCTGTCCTGCGATATTATTAAAGAAGATGATGGAAACAAATTCGCAAATCTGGTCATCGGCTATAAGGTGTTCAGGGAGTGGATCAAATGCCGTGTTTCCTATCAACGCCCGCATTCCATCCGTGTCGAATATATCAACGGCCCGTTGAAATATCTGTCCAATACATGGGATTTCATGGAGGCCCAGAATAACGGCTGCGTGGTCGATTTTTATGTCGATTTTGAATTTAAAAATCCGCTCTTTCAAAAAATGATGGGCGTGTTCTTTAACGAAATCGTCAGACGGATGGTCAAGGCCTTCGAAGATCGCGCAAAAGAAATGTACGGCCCGAAAACAAAAGGGAAAACGAAATCATCCGGTTCACTCAAGAAGAAGGAAATATAAAATGAAGACATTTATTCTGCCTGTTCTATTTGCGTTTGCGCTTCTCGGTTCTCCTGTCGTTCATGCGGAGGAGGTCAAGGCGAAAGACGCATCCGGCATCACGGTGACTTTGTCGGCATCCGACCAGAAAAAAGTGACCCAGGATTTACTGGTCGCCAGCCTGCGTGTCGAAGTCGATAACAAGGATTCCCGCAAGGTTCAGGACGATATCAACAAAGCCATGAAAGCCGCGGTGGACATGGTGAAGGTCGAGCCCGCGATCAAGGTCAGTACCGGAAGTTATTACGTGTATAATTATGACCCTCAGCCCGCCCCGCTAAAATCATTGACCAGCGAAGATGCAAAAAAACGCATGGTGTGGAAGGGCAGCCAGACGATTGATCTGAAATCCAAAGATGCCCAGAAAATTCTGGATATGCTTGCCAAATTGCAGGATATGGGATTCGTCATGAACGGTCTGAATTACACATTGTCTCCGGAATTGGCCGAAGCGCAAAAAGATGAGTTGATGGTCGGCGCATTGAAAAAGATTCAGGACAAAGCCGCACTGGTTGCCAAGACACTGGGCAAAAGCGGATATGACATTGCAGAACTCACCATTGAAGGAAGTTACATGCCGCCATCACGCCCCATGGCGATGATGAGCATGGCCCGTGGTGGATCAATGGACAAGGCAGAAATGTCCGAACC
>DMIT01000066.1:4183-4691 GCA_003452275.1 Rhodospirillaceae bacterium
CGCAGTTCTTCTTCGAATGATTTTCCGTTGGGGCCGCCATCGCCCTGCATTTCATCATCGACCATGCGGGACAGGGTGAGGTGGTGGGCCTCGACAATTGCCATTGCGTCTTCGTCCAGTTCGTTCATGCCCTCAAGGAATGTCAGCATGATCGAGGCCAGATCGCCCAATAATTCATATTTGAAAATGCGCGCATTGGCCTTGATCTGCATCACCGGATCAATCAGGCGTTCAATGCTTTTTCGATTGGTATATTGTTCAGTGTGGGCGATGTCCAGCGCGGCCCTGAATTGTTTTAAAAACTGTTTCGCGATAGGCGCAAAATTAAAATTATTCTTTTCAATCAGGTTTTGTGATTTCAATAGGGACTCTTCCGGCACTTGACCCATGCCGACTTTAGCCTGTAACAAGTGATTGGCTTTAATAATTTCTGCATAGCCTTCGGGGTCAATGCGTTTATCGCTTTCAGCTTGTGCTGTATCTGGGTCTTTTTTGCGGCGGCGGTCAG
>DMIT01000048.1 GCA_003452275.1 Rhodospirillaceae bacterium
CCATGCCAGCAGAATAGCGATTATTCGCGCCAAGTGAAAGAGAGGATTATCGGTTATATGCTTAGCACAGGATATGGAACGACTTCAGCTTGTTTCTGAGGAGCAGGAGTAGCTACTCTTTTCAGAGCAATTTCAGATATTCTTGTCTCTCCAAAAGATCCAGTCAAAGTAATTTGAGCGTTCCAAGATTGGGCAGCATCATGAACCTGTTCAAATGTCATCGGATTTCCGTTGTTGTCTTTAAACTGGACATTGTGGTCTTCAGTGAGCAGATGTTGTCCGCTCTCACCAAAAACACCGACATGTCCGGCAAAACAGCTTGAAATTAGGCCTCTTACTTTTCTTAATCCTTGTTCCATAACAATTCCTTTTTTCTGAATGGTTGAAAGCTTATATCTTTATGTTATGTATAATTGCAACAAAAAAGATCAAAAAATAAGAAAAGTTTTGCGTTGGAGGACTTTCCTGCTTTAAAACCTACCCTTATGAGCAACGCACAAAACAAGAAATTATATATCAAAACCTATGGCTGCCAGATGAATGCGTATGATACGCGGCGCATGGCCGATATTCTGCGCCCTATGGGATATTCTACGGTGGATGAACCCGATAGCGCCGACATGGTGATTTTAAACACCTGCCATATTCGGGAAAAAGCCACTGACAAGGTCTTTTCGGATCTGGGGCGCATTCGCGAACATAAAATTGAAAAGGAAAGAAACGGCGAACAGATGGTGGTGGCCGTGGCAGGTTGTGTTGCACAAGCCGAGGGAGACGTGATTTTAAGCCGCGCCAGACATGTCGATATGGTTTTCGGCCCGCAAACTTACCACGAGTTGCCTGAAATGCTGGCCAAAATTACGGGGGCTTATGGCGCTGAGCGCGTCATCAATACCGATTTTCCGGTCGAACAGAAATTTGACTTTTTACCGGAAGAAAACGCTGTATCCGGCTCAACTGCCTTTCTGTCCATTCAGGAAGGATGTGACAAATTTTGCACATTCTGCGTCGTGCCGTATACCCGCGGATCAGAATATTCGCGCGGTGCCGCCGCAATTATCAACGAAGCCAGACGTATGGTTGCAAACGGTGCGCGCGACATTACCCTGCTGGGCCAGAACGTCAACGCCTATCACGGTGATGGCGTGGACGGCAAAACATGGGGGCTGGGCCGGTTGATCCGCGAACTGGCGGACATCGATGACCTTAAGCGTATCCGCTATTCGACATCACACCCTTGCGATGTGCAAGATGATTTGATCGAGGCGCATCGTGATGTGCCCAAGCTAATGCCGCACCTTCATTTGCCGGTACAAAGCGGCTCCAATAAAATTTTGAAAGCCATGAACCGCAAACACACAATTGAAAATTATCTGGACATCATTGCCCGATTCCGCGAAGCCCAACCGGATATAGAATTGTCATCGGATTTCATCATCGGATTTCCCGGTGAAACTGATGAAGATTTCGAAGCCACGTATCAGCTTGTAAAAAATACGATTTTCACCGCCGCCTATTCCTTCAAATACAGTCCACGTCCCGGCACCCCCGCCGCGAACATGACCAATCTGGTGCGCGAAAATATAAAGGATGAACGCCTGCAACGCCTTCAAGCCTTGTTGAGCGAGCAAGCTCTGACCTTTAACCGCAGTTTTATCGGCAAAAGCGTCGAAGTTTTATTTGACAGTAACCAGATCAGACCGGGGCAACTCCATGGTCGAACCCGTTACAATACCACTGTGTACGCAAAAGGGCCCGAACGCCTGTACGGGCAACTGGTCGATGTGATCATTGAAGACGCGGGGCAAACTGCACTCCATGGTTCCGTGAAAATGGCGGATGCCGCCTGATAACATAAAGGAGACCCAATATGAGTTTTATTGCCAAGCATATCACCCATCGCGATGAACGCCTGATGTATCTGACCCGTCTACATTCCATTCTGCTCATCCGCGGATTTTTATGGATGGGGATTTTGGTTTCTCTGGGCATTTATATCAACTGGCTTATTCTTTATAAATTTGAAATGCTCCCCAGTGCCAGCGTCCCCTTCATCCCTGCCCCCTATTCTCAGATAATCGACATGATGGCCGGCCTTATCCCCGCATTGACCGGCATCATGATTTTCCTGATTTATCTGTTCAAAGTCTGGGGTACGGAAATTGCCCTGACCAATAAACGCATGATTTACAAAACAGGTTTATTGTTCGTCCAGTCCAGCGAAGTCGAATTGGCAGAAGTGTCGGAAGCATCGGTCGATAATGGTTGGCTGGGTGTGCCGCTCGGTTATGGCACCATCCATCTTGATTGCCGCTTTGTCGGTGATTTCACGATTCAAACCGTCAAACATCCCTACACACTGGTGCGCCAGATCAATAAATTCCGTTCCGGCGAAGCCCCTGTTATTCCCCTCTAATCAGCAAGAAAGAAATTGCTGCTTCACAGATGTTGTGGTATACTGGACGAATATAGATAATAATTTCTGAGTTATTTATTTCAAAGCCTAATTTAACTGCTTATCCTACGCCCCGTTGCCCCTGCAATCGGGATCTATGTTCCGTATATACATGCAAGAAAGTTCTCTTATGAAAAACTTAAAAATCAGCTTTAAAATTCTTATATTCATGGGGCTGTTGACGATTGTCAGCGCCGGAACTGCAGCTCTTCAAATCCAAGGTATGTCTGAGGTCAACAAACAATCAACTGAGATTGCCGACAATTGGCTTCCTTCGATTGAGGCTGCTTCGGCAGTTAATACTGCGCTTGGTAATTACCGGATTCAGGAATTCAAATATCTTGCCGCATCTAACCAGCATGATGGCGAAAAAGCCGAAGAAGATATGGAAAGATTTTCCAAAAAAATGGACGAGCAGATACAAACATATCAAAAACTTTTGTCCTCAGACGAAGAAAGAGAATTATTCCGCAACTTTACCCAATCTTATGCAGAATATATGCATGTTCACCAAGAATTCATGTCTGTTTATAAATCAGGCGACAAAGATGCAGCAAACAACATAATATACGGTAAATCGTTTGAAAAATATTCCACTACCGGTAATTATATCGACCAAATAATTAGCCTGAATAATAAGGGAAGTCGCGCCTCGAGTGATAAAGCCGATGCAATCTATGAACAGCAACATATTCTTGCTATTGCGGCCGTCATTGTGCTGCTCTTCATCGCTCTTGCATCGACAACACTGTTGTCCCGCTTTGTGGCGACACCGATAGCATCCATCACAAGATATATGGATATATTATCATCGGGTGACTTAAGTCAGGATGTACCATCCAAAACACGAAAAGATGAAATCGGACAAATGGCGCAAGCTTTGCAAATCTTCAAGGATAATCTTTTGAGAACCCGAGAATTAGAGTCCTCGGCAGAAATTGAGCGCAAATCAAAAGAAGTCCGTCAAGAACGCGTCAATGCAGCGACAGCGCGATTCGAGCAATCCATGACAAGTATCGTGCATATCGTTTCTGCGGCAGCGGCTAAATTACAAAATTCAGCCAATGCATTGGCTGCGGCAGCAACGCAGACATCCATGCAGGCAGATTCTGTTGCGGCGGCATCCAATGAATCCTCCACCAATATTCAAACGGTGGCAGCATCCAGTGAAGAGTTATCCGCTTCGATTTCTGAAATTTCCAATCAGGTTCAGAAATCGTCCCAAGTCTCGTCCGAAGCTGTGACACAAAGCCAACTGGTATCGGAAGGCATTCAAAAACTGGTGGATGCAGCCGGCAAGATCGGCGCAGTCACAACCGTTATCCGCGAGATTTCCGAACAAACCAATTTGCTGGCCCTGAATGCCACCATTGAGGCGGCACGCGCGGGAGATGCGGGGAAAGGATTCGCCGTGGTAGCATCCGAAGTTAAAAATCTTGCTGCATCCTCTTCAAAATCAACCGAAGAGATTGAACAGCAAATTGCCCATATCCAATCAAACACGCATGATGCCGCTGAAGCTGTCCAGAAAATTACCGCAACGATTCAAATGGTCAGTGAGATATCGGGGGCTATCGCCGCCGCAATCGAGGAGCAATCCGCCGCAACGCTTGAAATTACCCGCAATGTTAGTCAGGCATCCTCTTCCGCAAACGAGGTTAACAGCAATATTACATCCGTGAATGAAGCCACAGTAGCCACCAGCGCATCAGCCAAGGAACTTTTGAATGCCGCCACCGAATTGGGGCAACAAGCAGAGATGCTAAAGGTTGAATTTGATAATTATGTCGCAGAAATTCGTGCTGCATAGAAACGAAAGAAAGCTTTAACGGTTTGATAGGGTTTTGTGATATAATCAAAGCATAACCCAAGGAGTCTGCCATCGCTGCCACTGTGGAATTTAACAACCTGTCTCTTTTGCCCCTTCTTTACGGGGAACACAACGCGAATATCAATTACCTTGAAAAAACTTTGAACATCCGCATTGCTGACCGTGGCAACACGCTTATTTTGTCGGGGGATGAAGAGCAAACCAAGCTTGGTGAACATATCCTGTCCGTTTTGTGGGAACGATTACAAAAACGCCCTGACACCGAAATCAGTCCGGCAGATATCGATGCCGTTATACATTTCTCGGATAAACCCGCCTCATCAAAGCCACAGGAGGATAAGAAAAAGCCCATGAGTTATAATCCCGCAATTCCCACACCGGCCCCTGTCGTAAATTTAAACCCTGCTCTCGAAAATTCGAATGCCATTCAGACCAAGCGCAAATCACTCGTTCCGCGCACCCAAACGCAGGCGGCTTATGTCGAAGCTTTACGCAAGAAAGAAATGGTTTTCGGCGTGGGGCCAGCGGGGACAGGAAAAACATATCTGGCGGTTGCGGTCGGCGTTGAAATGTATGAAAAACAAATGATCGAACGCCTTGTCTTTTGCCGCCCCGCCGTCGAAGC
>DMIT01000194.1 GCA_003452275.1 Rhodospirillaceae bacterium
ATTGAAATCGGATGCACCGAACAGATGAAGGAGTATCTGTTAAGAGAAGGCGGCGTTCACGAAAATCTGCAGGCATTCTTTGCCTTTTCCGCTTGTGTGGCTGCCTTGCGCGCGTTCCGGATAGTGGAAGGAAAATGGTTGAAAATCTGGTTTTTTCTTGGCGCTGTGGGGTCATTCTTTATTGCCGGCGAAGAATTAAGCTGGGGGCAATGGATATTCGAATGGACCACCCCTGCGGAATGGGCCGAAATTAACGATCAGCACGAAACCAATCTGCATAATGTTTCCAGTTGGCTTGACCAGAAACCTTTTATCATTATGTCGATCGGCGTATTGGTCGGAGGCATTATAATTCCTATTTTGCAAAAATATCGCCCCGCGACATTGCCGCAAAAGTTTAAAGATATTTATGCCGATTACCGCGTCATGCCAACTGCATTGATCGCGCTGGCCCTGAAACTGGCCGACACATTCAGCGATGCAACCGGAATCCATTTTTTCTGGCGCGTACAAGAAATTCTGGAACTCTATATTTTCTACTTTATTTTTGTTTATGTTCTGGTGATGATTGATAAACACCGGCAACAGATTAATCAGGAATTGCGATAGGAACACTCGGGAAGCCGTTTGTCCCTGTTGTTGCAGGAACCACCGTTACGACGCGGTGCGGATACGGAATTTCAATCCCGTTCTGATCGAATGCCATTTTCATCCGGCGGTTAAATTCGCGCCCTACCGCCCATTGTTTGATCGGCAAGGTTTTAATGCGTGCTTTAATCACGACAGCATTATCATTGAATTTATCAACCCCTACAATTTCAATCGGTTCCAGAATCATCGTTTTGAAATTGTCATCTGCGCGCAGATCAATATCAACCTCTCTTAATACCTTCATGACGTCATCCGTATTATGTTTGTAATCCACACTGATATCCATCACCGCGTAGCTGAAATTTTTGGTCAGGTTCTGGATGGTGGTGATCTGGCTGAACGGAATGGTATAGACGATCCCTGCAAAGTCACGTAACTGGACTTTGCGCAAAGTAATTTGTTCGACTGTTCCGGTGCATCCGCCAAGGGACGCGATATCGCCCACGCGGATAATATCTTCGAGAACGATGGTAAAGCCGGTCAGGAAGTCCTTAACCATGGATTGTGCCCCAAAGCCGATGGCAACGCCTAGTACCCCGGCCCCCGCAATAAAGGGTGCAACATTCAATCCCATTTCCGACATAATGACCAGACCGAACAGCAGGGCAAAGACAGACAGGACGATATTGCGGATCAGCGGTAACAAGGTTTTGATGCGGGTCTGGTTTTTATCATCAGCCTGTTTGAGGATGTAGGACAGATAAATGCCCACAGCTTCCCAGATCAGCGCCGCAACAATTGCCACCATTAGCACAGTGACAGACGAGGTCAGGAATGATTTCATACCCGCACTTTCAAAGATCGCAATGACCCGTTCCAGATCCCATATTTTCGCAAGCGTATAAGTCATAACGCCGATAATCAGGAATTTCAGCAATGTCTGGAAAACACGGGTATAAAAAGAAATACGCGACAGGCGGATGCCGATTTTCTCCGAGAGATGTTCAATGCCGTTGATGAGGCGCATAGCAATCTTACGCACCCCCAGAAACAGCCCTATCCCCAGAATAAGAGTGATAAATGTCCCCAAACTTTGATGCACGAAAGAAGAGGAAATGGCATTCTGATTTAGAAATTTCTCATATTTTTTGACGGTTTCCGCAATTTGCCCTCTCACCCCCAATTGTTCGGTCAAAGTCGGCAGAATGTCCTCCTCTGCCGATGGAGCCGCTTTCTTGGCCTGCTCATCCAGCAGGATTTGCAAGTTATTGACCAAAGCCTTGCGATCCGTATCGCTTTCCAGTGTATCGATCAATTTCTGGATATCTTCTTGTTTGACGGAACTTTCTTTCTGGGTATCGGTGGCCACCGGCAAAAGAGCCTCGATCTGCGCGTGCGCGGCAGGGGGAGTCAGGGGAAGGAGAAGAGAGGCGCATAATGCGAGGATAAATTTTTTCATGCCTTGATTATAGTGCCAGAAAATTGAGGGGCAACCCTAAAATATCCTATAGACAGGTTGAAATTTGACCGATAAAGCTGAAGGATGACAAATAAACTCTCTTTGATTTGCGCCATGTCGCGTAACCATGTGATTGGTATCAAAAATGATTTGCCGTGGCATTTGCCGCAAGATCTGGAACATTTTAAAAACCTGACCAAGGATAAACCCGTTATCATGGGGCGTCTGACCTATGATTCCATTCTGGCCCGCCGTAACGGAAAACCGCTGCCGCACCGCCCGCATTATGTGGTATCACGCCGTGATTTAAGCCCTTTGCCACCCGCCGTAACCGCCTACACAAATTTACAAAGCGCCATTGACCAAGCCCGCGCCCATTATCCGCAGAGCGAGATCATGATTATCGGTGGCGCAAGTATTTACGAGCAATCAGTTCCGCTGGTCGATAGAATGTATCTGACCATCATTGATGCCGAGATAGAAGGCGATGCTCATTTCCCCGCATGGGATTCAGCGCAATGGGTGGAAACTGCCTCAGAAAATATTGTCGGCCCTGTCGCGTTTAGATTCGTGACTCTTGAGAGGCAGAACATTTATTCCTGAAGAGAAGAGGTCATCATTTTGGATTGCAGGTTGTTTCCTGACGTTTCTTTCAGAAGTTGGTTCACCGCATCCTCGAATTTTCCGACAAAGGAAAAATCTTTCTCGAGATCGGGAGTCTTTTTGGAATCCCAATTGACATTGATGGATTGACGCGCCGCCCATCGCGAAAGGACATCGCGGACATTTTCTCCTTTGCGGGCACGCCAGCTTTCCACACCTTGTTCGGTGGTTGCCGGATTCAGAGGCAGAGAAGGTGCGGCAGGGGATAATTGTTCCGGTTGAGCCCGTGTTTGCGGGTCAAACGACGCATTGCCCAGATCATATTTAGCCCGCACCGCATCCGGTACATAATAATCATTATAGACAACCAAAGCAGATGGTGCGGACGCCGGCGTATTCCCACCCGATTCAGCCCATGCGCCCAGCGGGCAGATAACCAACCCCAAAAGCGCGGTAGCAATCAAAACTTGAAGAGAAAAACCCATTTTCGGAAACTTTCCTGCGTGAATGACAATATGAATTCTATGAGGAATTCATAGCGCAGGCGGAAAAGAACTACAATATCCCGTCTGAACAGAACACACAAGAAAATCTATCAGGCAGATCTAAGGGCTACAGACGAGTGCGCCACCGAAATCATAGTTATTACCCCAGTTCCAGTTATCCCATTGCCCAGGTGTGTAGACGTTGGAACACCAAGCACTGGTCGATGAGGCAGGAGTGCATCCTACTCTCCACGCAACCACATAATTTCCATATCCGCCAAGAAAGGGAACGGTCCCACTGGGAACATTGAGCATAAACCCGCGAACATATTCTCCTGGTGGGCAAAAAACATATTCTCCCCCATAGGCCATGCTCACATAGCCGCCGCCCCACCATGCATAGCTTGGTGGGCCTCCTCCCCCTGCAGTTCTCCATATTCCGCTTATACAAGTTAATAAACTCCCCGTTGATGTCCGGGACAACATTCCATTCGGAGAACATCCTAATCCAGCCACATTCACCGCATCCAGCTTCAAGCGCTGGCCTTTAAAGTCATCGGTTGTATTAACTGCCCCATAAGCTTGTGTAACGCCACCAATTGTCATATTTGAACCGACCACCGAGTTCCCAAGAACTGTGGAATTTCCGGAGACAGAGGAGCTGCCCGCTACAAACGAATCTCCCCCTACAGTTAAGTGCCGGTTTGCACGGACATCACGGCCAGCTGCCAAATCTCTTGGAACAAACATATCCCCATTCTGATCGACGGATAATGGAGTCCAAGTTGCGCCATTCCACATGAATGCGCGTGCAGTGTCTGTGGTCATACGCACAGTCCCCGTCGCGTCGGTTGTGGGTAAGGCGGCAAATGTTGCCACCGGATCTTCCCAGAAGCCGCCTCCTGAGCGGCGCCACACACCGGAAACGCAGGAAATAACTGTCCCGTTCGGTGATCTGGCAATGGATCCGTTAGGGTCCGTGGTACAGGCAGACCCCTCGGTTCGGGTTGCTCCCATAATAATAGGCGTATTCATTGTATTTAAAGATGGATTTCCCGGAACGGAATCGCGATATAAAGTTGCGGACACAGCACTGCCATCCGCAAACCACAATGCCATCATCGGATGACCGACAGTAAAGGAAACCGATCCCCCTGACCCGTCACATTTCTGGCCTAGATGATTGGCATTGCTAAAACTTCCGGGGGCGAACTCCCACCCGCCCATCGATCCTTGGATTTTAGACGTATCGGTTGAATAGATTCCTCCGCCAGATCCACCGATAGTCGCGGCAATTTGTCCTAGATTGATGTCGGCCAAAGTATTGCCGCCCTCGGTCACAACCAAAGCTGTTAAATTGTTCGAGGTTGGTTCTAGAACCAGAACACAGGTATTTTGGTTTTCAGGATTTGAGACTTTATACCCTGTCGGTAGCCTTCCTGCGGCAATCAAATCGCTCACCCGAATCAGGGCAGGGGTGGTGGCGGTCGCATTGGCCGTAACCGCCGCGTAATTCATGCGGACATATTCATTGGCGGCATCCCCGATTGTTTTGAGATGCATCGCGGTGATCGACCCTTTGGTATCCTTGACCGATTGTTCTGTTAATGAATAGATGCCCATCACCGCGGCCCCCATCACGGCGAGGGCAGCAATCGCCTCTAACAACGTAAAACCGGACTGCGTCTGCAGATTGATTATTTTCCTCATAAATACCCTGCCTTAACTAGCTTCCTGACTGAAACTGTCTAATTCTATCATATACAATTGAATTGCCATAGACAACTTTCCCGACATCGGATATATTGACCGCCCCACTGGAAACAAGATTGATGATCGATTGCCCCAGACTGATGGACACGCCGTCTTCGGCACGACTCAACAGGCTTTGCACCTTGTCGATTTCACCCAGAACTTTGGAATATTGGCGTTTATGGTTCGCCAGAAAATCGACAGCGAGCGCATACCCGTCCTTGGATACTTTAGGGATTAACGACTGGTTAATCACTCCGACCAGACTTTCGGAGAGAATTTGTAATTTTGAAGCCCGTTCATCCCCCCCGAAAAATCCTAGCATTTTGGAGATGGTGCCGCAGGCGGAACTGGCGTGGAACGTCCCGATGACCAGATGTCCAGACTCACCAGCCAACAACGCTTGTTCCGCTGTTTCGCGGTCGCGGATTTCCCCGATCACGATGACATTCGGTCTCTGGCGCATTGCATCTTTGACCCCGTCGGCAAAACTGGCGCAATCTATTCCGATTTCCCTTTGCGAGAAAATGGAATTTTTCCTTTCGAAAACAAATTCGATAGGGTCCTCAATCGTGACAATGTGGGCGCGACGCATTTCATTAATCATATCGACCATAGCCGCCATGGTCGTGGTTTTCCCCGCCCCTGTCGCGCCGGAAATCAGAATAATACCTTTGGGATTTTCCAGCAGCAGGCGGATGCCATTTGGCAACCCTAATTGCTGAATAGTTGGCGGAGCTTTTGGAATGCGGCGGATCGCCGCCATTAATTTTGTACCGCCAGCCGCCATGTAAGCATTTACCCGCAAACGGCAGTTATGTAAACTTAAGGGCCGATTAATGGCTCCTTTCAGAATGTTTTCTCTCCATAGAGGATCCAAATTCTCGATAAATTTGCCGATGATCTCTTTGGATGGAATTTCTGTCATCGGCGACTCGCCCCATCCTTCATAGCCGCGCACCATAATCGGGCCACCCGATTCCAGCAGAAAATCAGAATACATATCTGCGGTATCAAGCATGTTTAACAACTGATCTAAAAGATGATTATCTTCCATCAAACATTTACCTTCCTATAATAATGACGGCCTGATTTACAATTCCTGCTGCCGACGGCACAGGTGTGTTGACCAAGCCATTGAATGATATAAAATTTCCACTCGAATCCCGTGTGCCTATGAAGAAGGGATCTCCATATAGGGTGTGCAATCTACTCAGTATCTCATTATTAGCCGCAGAAAGTGAAAAAATGTATAATTTTGCCGTTCCCGGATCGACATAATTTGACCAGCGTGCACCCGTATTCGTATAGCCTAAAGGCCAATAAGAGGCTAACGCGGCAGAAGTAATGGTTCCGGTGGCAGAGGGGTTGGCGGCAAGATATGAAATAACCGCCTTGCGATAAGCGAGCATGGATGTCACATCATGATTGACCTGTACGGCTGTCTGGGCCGCTTTTTGTTTCGGAAGATCAACGGCAAAGAAAAGAGTTACAAAAGATAGAAAAGCTATTGCGATCCATATAGGAAACATATTATCCCTCTCTTTCTATCATTCATGTGAAGCATTAACGCTCTCTCGGAATGCTTCGCCGATCCGCTTCCATCACATTCCCAGCTGCATTCTGTAGGGGAGGGGATGGACGCGCACTCATTAACATCCGATTAAATTGTAATGTAATCTCGCTACCGACCTGATCGAAGCGGCGTAGGCGAATGGTATTTTTAACACCGTGATTTTCTTCGTCACCCATCCATAAAAATTCGATTTTGGGGCGTTTAATTCTTCCTTCAAGCCTTTGATGAAGAATACACAGCAATCCGCTCGCCAGTAAACTGGAGGTGTCATCAGAATTTCCGGTCACGCCATTGGCGAGAGAATAAAGGCGTTCAATGGCTGTCGGCACTGAATCTGCGTGGGTCGTGCAGATAACCAAACGTCCGTTAATCGAGGCCCGTAGAGCCTCTGCTGCGGTTTCTGCATCTCGCACTTCTCCCAGAAAAATCATATTCGGGGCATAACGCGCGGTTTTACGGCACGCTTCGCCGAATTGTCCCTGATTGACCCATGTCTGATAACAAATTCCTTGTCCGTGTTTTCCTTCTAATGGCATTTCCGGCGGGTCTTCGATGGTAATTGCAACCCCGCCATGGTGGCGTAAACGCGAGGCAATAATGGCAGAGGCTGTTGTGGTTTTACCCTGGGCAAAGGCCCCGGCAATCACAATCAGCCCGGATAAGCCGGGCTTCATCAACTGGCTTACATAACCTGGGTGAATATTGAGTTCGTCAATTCCTGGGACAGAGGCGGGCATACATCTTAATACATAAATCGTATCCGACAGGCTATTGAGCGTTGACACACGATATGATGCGCCGTGATGGCGGATTGAAAATTCTTCACGAGACGATTCTAACGAGGCAGCGGCGCACATCGCTCGCAACTCGTCTAATTCTTCCAAACAATGATCGGGGGCAGGTATAGGATCATGATCTCCGGTAATACCGGATATCCACGCCTCGGCTTTACCAAGGTAAATATCTTTTGCATTGATATCTTTTAACATTTTAATCCCTGTCGGCCTTTACCGATTCTCGCTTTACTTAAGGCAATCTTATAAAAAATGAGGTACAGAAGGGGACATTGCCCCCTTCTGACCAAATAACCTAGTTACTTCTGAAAACAATCGTGACTGGGCCACTCGCACAGGCAGTTGCTGCAGCAGAAGGGGTTGTCGGCATCGTCAGGGCAGTCCCTGCAACAGTAACAGTTGCCCATCCGTCTGTACCTGTTAACAAAGGAATGCAAACATCTGTTGGAATATTGGCAACAGAGATATCAAATTGAGCGCCTTGTGCGATAACGTCAATCGCTCCGTTCAACGAGTGAGTGAAAGTTGAACCCGATACTTTGATCGTTGCAGGAACACGTTGGGCCGATTGAAGAATCGAATTGAGATTCGTTGCAGCCGTGCCGTATGAGCCTTGTCCCAAGAACAACGATTTAGTGGCGGAACGTAGAGAAATAACATCTTGAACCAGTTGGGTAGATGCTTGACTGGATGTCGCTGCTCTATAAAGAGATAAAGAACCGACGATGATAACGGCAATAATCGCCAGCGCGGCAATTAACTCCATCAACGTTACCCCAGACTGGCTGTTTGTTGTGTAAGGTATTTGTTCAGTTTCTTGATGAGTGTATGTCATTTAGGTCTCCTCCTTAGAGATTAGATAGATTTATTATTACCTGTAGCTACTTTGCATAATGCTGGACATTTGCAATTCCATTCCGATAAGGCCGCCCACCATAAAAGCGATGAAAAACCCCACGGATAGAACACTGATACCGAAGATAACTTTCATCATCCCCTGAATTCTGTTGACGCTCTCGACAATCCATTCTTTCCCCAGAATCGCCGCAGCCGCATCAAAACCCGATAATTTCGAGTATATACCTAAATCGTCAATAATATCCAAATCTGGGAATCCATACCCCGATCTGGCCAATGCATCGCCCACGTTCAGTCCGGAACGCATCCCCGTTAGACAGGCATTGGTGCGTACGCGTAACCATGGGGAAGAATCCCGCGCCAGATATTGTAGCGCGTTTTCAACGCGGACACCGGCGGCAACCAGAGCCGCAAAACTAATCATCCATGATCCGCCTTGCATGACGCGATAAATGCTATAAGGGGCATATTTATCAAGGTGGATGCGCAAACCCCCTGTCCATTTTGGCAAAGACACAAAAAAAGCCGTCAGACTTCCCAGAACGACCAGAACGATCAACCACATCCAGTTACGTGAAAAATTCGCAAAATCTATCATGATGCGTGCAATGCCATGCCATTTTTCATCTGGTACAATCACGGAAAACTCGGGGATAATTTTATAGCTGAACATAATCAACACAGAAAAAGCAATGATGAGCATCAGCAACGGATAAGTCAGGCCGCCGATGACGGCGGCTTTGATTTTTTGCTTGGCTTCCATGATCTCGGCTACGGAAATCAGGGCGGTATGCAGCGATCCCGACTGCTCTCCGGCGGCAATCAGCATTTGTTCGTCATTATCCACCCAGTTTCTGATGGCATCCGACAAACGGTGCCCGTTGCGGATGGAATCCATCCAGCTTGACAACGCAATCGAAACCCCGTCACTTTTGCCTGCGCTTGCAATACGGCGTTCATTCATCGACCCCAGCGCATCCATGATAGGAACGCCATTCGATAAAAGCTTGGAAAGCTTTAGCCACAAACGGCGGCGCTTTGCCGAACTTATTCGGAACAAGAACCGGTTAAGACGTTTCTCGAACTCCGTCATCTCATTCGCCCTCACCTAGGGCAGGGGGAGGAATGATAAGGTCATCTTCCGCACTGGCAAGATCAAGCGCTCCGACCACATCTTCGGCTTGGAACGGATCGACCAACCCCGCATTGATTTTCTGGATCGCATGACCCAGCATGGACAAAGCCCCCAGATCACGGCGGACATAGCGAATGGCCCCGACGCGATCACCGGTTTTTACAAATTCCATCAATTTGTTATCCGTGACCACCGTTTCGGCGACGACCGTCCGGCCGATAATACCGGAACCGCGGCATTCGGTGCAGCCTTCGCCCTGAACATAAACCGTTTCAATATTCAGAACCGACATCATCCGCCGCACATCGCGCGGGTTATATTCGGCAATGCGGTCAGAAAGCCGAACTTTGCAATGCGGGCAAAGGCTTTTGACCAAACGCTGGCAAATCAGACCGGAAATAATCGTCGGATCACACAGCAAGTCCTGATGCACTCCCAGATCACGCATCCGGTCAATAATAGCCAGATCGCTATTGGCGTGAACCGTTGTCCAGACCTGGTGACCGGTCATTGCGGCCTGTACGACCAGACGGGCGGTCGGATGGTCACGCACCTCGGACAACATGATGATATCCGGATCAAGGCGCATAGAGGCCTTGATGGCTTTCTGGAATTCCCGTGAACGTTCTTCCTCGGTGTGGGCATTTGATACCGGTGTTTGAACCGCGCCCCTGATCGGATATTCCGGAGGGTCTTCGACGGTGATAATATGTTTCCGTCCCTCGGTTTCCTTGATAATCGCACTGAGGATGCGTTGCAAGGTGGTGGATTTTCCCGATCCCGTAGGCCCGCCGATGATAATGACGCCCGTGGGGCGCTTTTTCATGTATTCGATTGAATCGATTTGTTCTTGCGCATATCCCAATTTTTTGAGGTCAAGATCATCGCTCGTATCGTTATAGAGCAAGCGCAACACCATGATATATCCGTCAACCTGCGGAGTTGTCGCAATACGGATACCGTCAAGCTTGCTGGGTAATTTGCTTTTTTCTGAAATACGGGCGTCCTGACGGGACATTTGTTCAAACGTCGAATCCGAAACGTCCGCCATTGCCTGATAGACCGTGGAGCATAGTTTATCCCCATAATCAAAAGGATGTTCCTCGACAAATTCAAGATCATTGTGAACACGGAAGAAAATCTGGGCTCTATATTTCTTGCTGACCCGGATATGGATATCCGATGCCCGCATCTGAACCGCAAGGTCAAACAAAGCCCGCGCGGCCATTTGCATGTCCGAATGCTTTTCCCTGGCAAGGGTATCCGAATAATAGCCCAACACAACGGAAAGATCGGCATGATGAATAGTATGGGCTACATTCAAACGGTTGAGACGGCTGATAAATCCGCGGACATAAGGATTGGTCGCATATGTCTTGGCAACAATCAGCCTGCCGTCCTCCAGCAAGGCCAGCATATTCCGCATCTCGTCAGAGACCTGGAACTCTCCTCCTTTTGCTGTTAGGACTTTCATTGTCTTTTCCTCTAAAACTCACACATGTTTTTTTATTCTTTATAGGTTAATGGTTCGATATTCATTGCTGGTGATAAACCACCCGCAAAACCGGAAGACATTCCCATGCTGTTTCCGACCGATAAATTATCGCTTTCCTTGGCACCAGAGCCAAAATAGAGCTCCTGAACCGTTTTTCCTTTCTGGACGGTCACCGCATCCACGCGGATATCCTGTACAGTCCAGCCGGCAACCTTGTCACCGACATGAACTGTCCGCACTCCTTCGCCTTTGACTTCGATAGAGGCTTTCAAATGACCATCAACGCCTTCCACCGATTTGACGACAGGCATACCGGAACCTACCCGTGAGAAAGGTATTTGGGGCATCGCCCGTGATCCGAAATTAGGGGTTTGCGTTTGGAAACTGCCCCCCATATCCAGAGAATTCAGGTTCTCTTTTTTCTTGTCGGGTTTGTCTTTTTTGGCGATATCGGCAATTTCAGACACTTTTGTTGCAATCTTGGCTTTTAGTTCAAGCTCGGCCAGTTGGGCGGACAAAAGGGCCATTCGTTCATTGATTTCCGCAACTTTTTTGCCGACATCCTGCGGCTGGACGTCTATGGTGGCAGCAGAGGCGGTGCTATCCTGTACAGTGGCAAGTGTCTGTTGTTGTTCTTTTTCCTGAGGCACGGAAGTTGTCGCGGATTCTAATGCATCCTGCGTTTGCGGTTCTTCGGAAACGGCCACGGGATTGGATGTCGCCGGCGGGATAGAATTTTCCCCGATGGCGGATTGAGCGCGGCTTGCCGATAATGGCATCGAACTTGCCATCATCATTAAAGTTACAATATATAATTCTCTACGGTTGAACATATTGTGTCCCCTCCAAATTCCAAACCAGTCTACCTTCATTCCAAACCGCATCCAGACTGTTTATGCGGAACCCTTGACTATTCAATATTTCTACAGCTAGCATCGGATTGTCTGTTTTCTTGACTGACCAGCTTATTTCTCCCCAGTCAGGTTTCGGCGCATTTGCTGCGTCTTGCCCTGGAAGTGGTGCAGGAGGAGGTGGTGCAGGTGTCAAAATCAAATCCAGACCATATCTTTGTGATACAGAGTACATTTCCAACATACGCTGTTTTCCCAAGATAACAGGCTCATCTTTCCCAATCGTTAATGCTTTTAACGGAATCGAGAGATTTGCAACTTTTCCTGCCCCTGAAATCGAAACATCGGGAATAATCTCTCTCAAATGATCGATCCAGCCATAGTCGCGGGCAGCCCATGACGCCTCAAGTGCCGGCCCGCTGCAATGAATTCCCGTCAAATCCCAGTTTCCAGGGAAGAGAGGGATAGTGGTAAGAGCCGTTGTACAGGTTTTGACAAATTCAAGTGGATCAGGCTTTGATTTCCAAGGATGTTCCGGTGGTGGCGGTGGTGGCGGGTTAATATTGGTAATTTTCTGCGCCTCTTCAATCGCTCTCAAGGCCGCATTATCTTGATAATAAACCCAAGCTGCAACGACAAGAACCAGCAGAATAATGCCCGCCATAATTTTCTTGCTATGAAGAAATACGCTGTCATATGGATTGACTGGTGATAATTTCCACCATTTATGGATTTGTTTTTTACCTTTTGTGCTTTCAGGTAGCATGAGAGAGAAATCTCTCTCGATTGACCCATTGACCCCCCAGATCTCCGGCGCAATGATTAATGCCCAGTCGCCTAGACTGATATCTTCCAGTAATCTTGATTTTGCAGTGTCTTCGTTCGGAAAGCACTTATCCGCATCCGGCAGAATAATCCCGTCGCGTTGCGCCACATACATCCAATGCCCGTCGGGAAGCGGCGATACGAAAATAAAGTCACGCGCGGCAGATTCCATTTCCAGTGTCTTGGACACAACGGCAGCGGCAGAGGCCACCCCGATACGGGCCTGACCATCGCTATGCGCGAAACCGACGTAATATGTCGATGTCGAACGCAAGATATACAGATCGAAATTCTGTTCTCTTGCCAGAGATTTGATCTCTTGGGCCCTGTCCGACTGACTGATACCCGCCAGCGGATACCAGAACAAGCCGGAGATAAACGTCATCCCATCAATGGTAAAGACATGCGAGTTCATTGTTATTTGTTTCCACTCATCAGAACAGGCTGGACAAGTACTACAATCACGTTTCTATCATTCTTGGTATTGATACCACCGCCCAGCATGGCATTTTCTGCCCCTGCAGAGCCTTGCGTCTTGCCGTTCAGGTCAAACTGTTCGAAACCGGCAACAACCAATGTTTCCCCGCTATTGAGAATAACACGTTGCAGGAAGCTGCGCACGTCCATATCGGGTGTTTGAATAGTTGCTGTTCCGGAATCGACCGATTTCAGATCATTCAGCGACGAAAGGCTGCCGGAATATTGTAACATCAATTGCGAGTTATCCAGAATATGCGGCAGAACACTCATGCTGAAACCCGTGTTAATTTGTCCGGGGGTCAGAGAAACCTGAGTTGATCCAGCATTAGAATTCAAAGTTGTGGTGCTGGAAGCCAGATAGCCGATTTGGCGACCTACCTGAATTGGAGCGGGCTGGTTGTTGATCGTGACCATCGAAGCCGATGTGACCTGAGAAACGCGCCCTTGGGTTGACAGGGCATCGATAATTGCCGTGGAACCATTCCATATACTGTTCGGCAAAACGCGGAAGGTCAGTTTGCTGGCCGTCGCATCCTGCGCAAAGTTGCTTCCCAGATCCGCGCCGATTTCCTTGCTTAGATTTCTGTAAACGACATTCCAGTTAATACCGTATTCTTGTGAATTGGTCAGGGCAACCGACAAGACGCGGACATTGATAACCACTTGGCGGGAGAGGGAAATATTCTGTTCATTGACAAATCTTTCGACGCGCTCCAGCACAACCGGCGTATCGTCGACAGTAATCGTTCCGGTCGCAGGGGTGACGGATAAACGCCCTTGCGGGGACAGCATTTGCTCCAGATTTTCCTTAATGCCTGTCCACACAGACATGCCGCTAAATTTGACGCTGGCCTCCATCTCTGATTTCGAGGAATCGGAATCTGAGTTGGAAGAAGAACCTGATGATGTGCCTGAGCCTGATTCTGTTCCGCTGTTTTTGCTGCTGATCGTCGAACTCATGCTGGTATCACCGGGCAAGGCGGCCAGACGGAAGCTTTTTGTCTTGGTTTTAAAGATATTGATGCTGTTATTGTTCCATTCCCAGAACACGCCATAGCGAGAGCAAACTAGATCCAGAAGCCCTCCAAAAGTTCCACTATAGATGACAGGGGTCGCTTCGGATTCCGTGGTTGAGGAAGAGGAGGAAGGCGTCGTCGTGATGGGGGCAGATCCAGCAGGGCTGCTCTCGGTTTTTGGGGCGGATGTGGCGCTTGTTGCCGCCGCCGCCGCGCTCACCAGAACTGGAATACCGGTCAGGCGGGTCAAGTAAAATCCTGCTTCTTTGACATCGTTAAAACTGGTATTGACCGCCACCATGCGCCCCAAAGCAGTTTCTGCGGCTTGGGAATGGACATCGATTTTAGTCACTGGCAGCCACGCATTGTCAACATGCTTGATGGTTGGCACCAGATCGGAAGATGATGATTCTCCTCGACGCAATTGATTGAGAGAATTGTCGACCGAATGATCGACCTCTGAAACGCCGCGCCTTACAGGTTCCATCAACGGGGTGGTGCAACCACAGAGCAATGCCGACATGGATACAGCCAGAACAGTTTTCTTGAACATGATTATTTAATCTCCACGATACGGACAACACAGTTATTGTAACTTGTGATGTCAAGATTGATGCCGTTAATTTCCATTGCCCGTTTAAGCTCGATCAAAGTTCCATCAAAGTCTTTTTGGGATGTCAGGCCGCCATCGGCGCGAAGCTCGGGGGCTTCCCATGAAATGGTATACCCGTATCCTCTGGCCCATTCCGCGATTTTTTGCGACAGGATATCGCCTTGCATGACATTGAGGGGCATCCCTGATCCACCCTGAAAAGAAGAGCAATCTCTGGAGATTTTTGTCGCAGGCGCAGGAACGAAGGACTTTTCCTCCGGTGTAAGACCAGTCATGATTTTTTTATCATTGACCCGAGATGCCTGCGATGTGCCGGTTTCTTTGTCCGTAATCACCAATGTCGCCGCATCTGCCTGAATTACGAAAAATAAAATAGCTAAAAACGAGAATACTTGGATTCTGTATATCATTTAATATGAACCTAACAGGCCCCCTCATGAATAGGTTGTCCCCAGAACGGGGATAAAAGATAGGATCACCACGACCAAACTCGGCATATCTTTTCCATTCTGCCTGTAGGCAGTCCGCAAAGCCCCGAATCAACTGTCACTAGTGACCTGCACATGGTACAGAACAACCAGATTTCTGGCAATCAGTTCTCTTCGCAAATAGAAAAATTCTATCTTGGGAATGAGCATCTCAAAAAAACCTTCATATTTGGTAAAGAAATTTATCGTGACGAAAGCGGGAGAAAAATATTTCTGTAATATCCAGAATCAGGAAATAAACATGATAGGCTTTTGTCGTAATAAAAATCGTTGGCGCGGGTTTTTCTGAATCAAATCAATAATCTAAAGCTTCTCGGCTAAACTGATTGTAATTGTTTATAGGTTTTGCTTTCACATTTTCGTAATTATGATACCATGAATTTTCTCTACCCCTTTGGATAGTTATACTCTTCAACAATCTTGGAGACTCTTACATGTTAAAACCAAAACCACTTGCTCAAGGCGACAAAGTTGCCGCGATTACATTGTCTTGGGGAGGGCCAGGAATGTTTCCTCATCGTTATGAGGCAGGGAAAAAACAGCTTCAAGATGCTTTTGGTTTGAAAATCGTTGAAACCCGTCATGCTTTAAAAGACGCTGACTGGATTTATAAGAACCCTCGTGCAAGGGCGGATGATTTAATGGAAGCGTTTGCAGATCCCTCAATCAAGGCGATCATTTCAACGATTGGCGGAGATGAATCTGTTCGGATTTTGCCTTTTCTAGACCTGAAAACGATTCAGCAGAATCCAAAGATATTCCTTGGATATTCTGATACGACGGTAACGCATTTTGCGTGTTTCAAAGCAGGACTTACAAGTTTCTACGGCCCCAGTTTCATGGCCGGCTTTGCCGAAAATGGGGGGATGTTCCACTATATGAAGCAATCCGTTCAGAGAACTTTATTTTCTACTGAACCTGTTGGTCTCATTCCAAATAATACAGATGGCTGGACCGTAGAACATCTAGATTGGGCTAATCCGGAATTCCAAGATACAAAGAGAAAACTGCGTCTGCCAACAGGCCCTCAAATATTGCAAGGACAGGGAGTTGCGCGCGGTCATCTTATAGGCGGATGCGCCGAGGTCTTGGAAATGCTGAAAGGCACAGAATACTGGCCCACTGCAGAGATCTGGAAAGGTGCTATTCTCTTCCTTGAAACATCGGAAGAGGCTCCAGATGTCACAATCTTCGAGCGCTGGATTAGAAATTATGGCTCGCAGGGCATATTGCAAAGTCTGAACGGAATTATAATGGGCCGTCCTGGCGGACAGCTAAGCGACGAAGATCTTTTTAAATACGATAAAGCGCTTTTAAAAATTGTGCGAGACGAATTGGGATTTGTGGATTTGCCGATTATGACACAAATGGATTTCGGGCATACCGATCCTATGTTTATTATTCCTTATGGCGTTCAAGCTGAAATAGATTGTCTGGCCAATAAATTCAGTATTCTGGAAGCTGGCGTTTCAGCTTAATTCTCCGTTTCTCTGGCGATATTTTCTACCATATGAATGGGAGCCTTTGCCATGGACATAAAGAGATAGCATGACACAATAAAATACATACTACACAAATACACGCGTTCAAGAAGTTTAATCTGTCGCGTGCAGAGCGTATTGTTCATAAAATTTATTGCTAAATAAGCCTAGCGGATCATATTGCCTTTTCTTGGCAAAAAAATTGTCCAGCATGGGATATGATTTTCTAATTTGTTCTGAGGTTGCATAGTTGGCATAGGTTAGATAATAACTGCCTCCGCGTAATTGAGCGGCATTTATAAGTTGACGAGTCCAGTTTTTTGCTCTTTCGACAGATGCGGCATCCTTGCCATGGTTGATATATAAAACAAAGGCAATCGTTTCATTCGGGGCATAAGGCAGAAAGGATTCATGATCCGCCTTCACATGCCTTAATGTAATGCTCAAAATATTTATATTTTCGGTTGTCACAATTGCCTTAAGATCATCCATAAAATGGGAAGCCGCAGCTATGGGGATGAAATATTCTTGTAAAATATCTGTATCCTGAATGCCTTGATAATCAAGAAATTGGACAGGTGGGCGCATTGCGTTATTGCGGCTTATCACTTGTGCCTTTCCGGGCGTGTCTAATAACTGGTCCTGAATAAACCATCTGACGTCTTTTCCCCAATCGCTCTTTCTGGAGATATCCAGAAACCATTTTGATGTCGAGATCAGCGATTCTTGATCCAAAGGAGATAAGGCATCCGGATGATGAGCGATTTTACTGTAGGATGTGACTGAGCATATCCCCATAAAGTTCGCTTTGGTAATATCAGGGCGGGCATAATGCAGTTCGATGGCGTCATTATTCAAAACCTGTTTTTGCAAATATGCGGGATAATTCTTGCAATCCATCGTACTCGTAGACTTCTCAAGAACTGAATTGCCGGTGACGAAAAGCACGACCTCACTGATGACGCCAAAAAGACCGTATCCCCCTATCACCAAATGAAACAGGTCAGGATTTTCTATTCT
>DMIT01000111.1 GCA_003452275.1 Rhodospirillaceae bacterium
CCATAGACGCCGTTTTCGCGGCCCAACCCCGATTTTTTGTACCCGCCGAAAATATTGCAGGGGCGGCCGGCATTGATGCCATTGACCCGCACCATGCCTGCCTGTAAATCGGCAATGGCGCGGCGGATCACGTCGCGGTCGCCGGAAAAAATATTCGATGACAGGCCGTAAATCGTGTCATTTGCTTTTTCCATTGCGTCTTCATAGGTTTCAAAACTGACCACGGGCAACACAGGGCCAAACACTTCCTCGCGCCAGACCCGCATAGCGGGCGTGACATTGGTCAGGATGGTGGGTTCGTAATAGGCCCCGTTCAATCCCGCGGGTTGTTTGCCGCCACATAGGATGTTGGCCCCTTTATCAACCGCATCCTTGACCTGAGCCGCCAATGTATCCAGTTGTTTTTGCGACACCAACGGCCCTAAATCCGTGTCCGCGTGCATCGGGTCACCGACCTTTTTGGTGGCCAGCAACGCGGATAATTTCGTGACCACTTCGTCAAAACGGCTGACATGCACGATGACGCGTTTCATCGACTGGCACACCTGCCCACAATTGGTGAATCGTCCCGCATATATCGCGCTCACGGCCTGATCGATATCCGCATCCCCGAAAATCACCCCGGGGTCAGACCCGCCCAGTTCCAGCACCAGCGGAATCAATTTCTCTGCGGCCTGCTTGTATAATATTTCACCCACCCGGGTGCTGCCGGTAAAACTGATGATGTTAATGTCATCGGCAATCATTGCCTGCGCAACGGTGCCGTCACCATAGATCACATTGAATACGCCTTCGGGGAAGCCGGCTTCCTGGGCCATTTTTTCAATTTCAACGGCGAAAAGCTGAACCTCCTCGGAGTTTTTAAATACAACCGTGTTGCCGACGCATAAAGCCTGAAAACACGCCCAGACAAAATTCGATGCCGGAAAATTCCACGGGGAAATACAGGCCGCCACCCCGTATGGTTCCAATCTGATTTCATGGATTTCCTGTTCGTCTTCATAAGTGATTTCAGGGGCCAGAATGCGTGCGGCATTCTCAAGACTCCAGTTCATATAAGACACAGCGCGATCCACGGTAAACAAAGTCTGGGTGATCGGCATTCCCATTTCGGCAGTCATCAATGCAGCCAGTTTTTGTTTGTTGGTGATGAACAGGTCACGCAGTTTTGCCAAAATCTCCAACCGCTGCGCCAACGCCATGGCTTTCCACGCCGGAAACGCCTTCCGCGCCGCCATGACTTTCAGATGCACCTCTGCCGCGCTGGACATCGGGACATCCCCCAACACTTCAAAATTGCGCGCAGGGTTCAAAGATGAAAGAACCGCGCGATGAGAATCCTGTGTCATCATCCATTTCCTTTTGCCTGTCATAAGATACTATATGACATACATCCCTCTCGGCAAAAGGCAAGCACAAGTTACCGGCTCGCACATCCTGAACGATTTTTATTCTGTTGATGATTGACCTTCTTTTTTTCACGCGAAGGTACGAAGTCACGAAGTTCTTTCATTCCATTCCGCGCCTCTCTCCCTGTCATTGCGAGGAGGCGTAGCCGACGCGGCAATCCATTCTTTCTCTGTGGCTGTCAGAGCGTCAATTTTTTTGAACCACGAAGGGCACGAAGAAGCACGAAGTTTTTTTATTTCACACTCAGACCAAGCTCTTTAACTGAACAGGAAGCTGATTCAGTTCTGACAGGGCCTTTGTTTGCGGGCACAACAACGATACAGTCTTCGTTATCCGTCCCCGACACCTGAACGGCAAAGTCACGGTGAAGAGGTGTAGGCGAGGTTGAGGCAGCGTGGTTATCATTGGTTTCATCGATTTTCTGAGACACCGCATACCCTACCCCGCCACCGCAGGCTATTGTAAAAGCAGCTAGAAGACCTGCACCTATTCTACGGCATGTTCTTTGTGTTTCAGCAGGAACAAAATGTTCATCAGGTTTTGTGGCAGCAGCACCGACAAGAGCAAAAATACTAGCAACACCAGCAACACCAGCAGCAGTAGTAGTAGCAGCAACAACAGAAGCAGCAGCACCAATAGCACCACCAACAGCAGTAGCAGCAACAGCAGCAATAGCAGTACCAACAGCAATAAAATTAACACCGGTTGCTACATGGTGGATATGTTCTTTTGCATTTCCCATCTTAAATTCCCTCTTCTTGATGAAATAAATTAATCTCTTATTCAAAATAAACTCGGATCGAACCCTATCGTCAATTCAAATCAGAATCACACATTTTTAACGCACCGTCATTGCGNNGATTCTGGCTTTCGCCAGAATGACGAATTGTGATTTGAAATGACTATAATATACGAAAATAAATTATGTCAATATAATTTGCGCCAGTTATGATGAGCTTTCAATATGCCCCCCCTCTTAGCGCAAACTGCTATCCCGCAAATCACCACCAAAACACAGAGAAAAGCTTCGTCACTTCGTGACTTCGCGTTCAAAATAAAACCGCCATATTCATTGACTCTCTCCGCATTGACAAATCCCCTTGACAATTTAGGAATTATATCCTAAAGTGGAACGTCTGTTATTAACGCCAACCAAAGGAGACCCGCATGACAGACATCACCACCCCACCAACAGCTCCCACCCCGCAACCACAACCGCCCAGCCGGCGTTGCGGGACGCCCAAAGAAATTGCTGCCGCCGCTTATGCCCGTAAAGGCCGATATGTCGAAAGTTTTACATATTATCTTAAATCTCTGGCAGATGACCAAAGCTCGATTTACCAGAAAAAACGTCCGCGTCAGGAAACGCTGAATCAACAGATGGATATTCTGGATGCGATGTTTACCTATCTTGCCATTCATGCCGACTGGACGGCGGAAAGCCCTCTCTCTTATTCGGCGGCCCTGCGCGCCCAGAAACAATTTTGCGCAACTCTGAAAGATCTTAAAAATCTAAAATTTCCCAAACCACCCTCCCCAGCCTCTTCCCCATCTTCCACAGGACGTTCTTCATGACCCATAAAAAGGGAAGAATCTGGACAATCGAACAACGCCAGAAACAGGCCGAGCGTATCAGAAGTCAGAAACCATGGCTTCAATCCACGGGGCCAAAGACCGTTGCCGGGAAGAGAATCTCTTCCCGCAACGCGACCCGTCATGGGTGCTATGGTACTGAATTTAAAATGATTTGCCTGTATCTCCGGATGCAGAAACATTACAGCGATACGTTGCGTTTCATGTTAAAAACGGTCTTTTCGACGGAGAAACCTCATGTGAAAATTCCGGGAACGAACTGAATGAAAATGGAATAAAATCAATTCAAAACGATACGTATCGACACGCAAAAGGGGCTATAAAAAGAGGGGTTGGCACCCGCTTTCCTTCCCCAGAGAGCAAGCCAGATGATCCCTGCCATCCACATAACCACGAATATCCCGCGTATGTTCCGCAAACAGAGCAACCAAAGCGTCCGCCGATATATTTTCAGGAACGAAAACCAGCAAAGGCGTATGCCCCCCTTCTAAAATCGCACTTTCACCACGACGTTTTTGTATCTCGAAAAAATCCGTATCGCGGGTTACAATGGCCGCGAATTGATGCGCACTGGCAAATTCCCAAATATTCTCATCCAGCAGCAATTTCGGATTTTGATGATCGCCTATGCTTAATGGGTTCGCAACATCAGCACCAACCGGAAAATACGCCCAAGAATTTGTTTGAATCCCTTGAGGTTTGGGTTGAGTTGGGTGGCTTTCTCATAGTGGCGGGGCATCATTTATCCAGTTACGCAGTCAATTTCAAATAAAAATCAGCACCAGCTAAACCGGGCTGTGGAGGATCAACTATCATGACAGGGATATCCAGTAATGCATTATTTTTCCCCAAATCATTGGACATAAATGCGTGCGTAAAAGTAGCTTTGTTAAAATGGGCCCCCAGTTTTTTCAAAACCCCGCCACCGATAAACACCGTACGGGCGTTACTCATCAAAACCGCAGACGCTGCGCAAGTGCCAAGGGTTCGGGAAAAGAGGTTAAGCGTCCTATCGGCAGCTTCCCGTATATCTGAATTGGCATTACCTAATTTTGCAACAACTTCGCTGCCATTAAGGATGGCGCAATCTATATCACGGATTTTACAGATACTATTGAACGCTGTGACCAATCCTGTTCCGGATGCAAAAGTTTCATTGGTGACGGCGATCCCGTTTTCGGATTCCAGATATTGTTTGATTTTCAGCTCTTCTTCATTATCTGGTGCGAACGCACAATGTCCGCCTTCGCTGGTCACAACAAGAAACTGCCCGTTGTCAGTCACCAACCCCATGCCGACACCAAGACCCGTACCTGGGCCAATGGTTACAAATCGATGCGCTGGACTCGACGTCAAAATGCGCGCAGGTTTTGCGTTGCAATCTTTGGCTGCGAGGAGGGTTGCAGGAAAAAAGGGGGCCGATTGACGACGGATCAAGGTTGTACAATCCATCTCGCCCAATGTCGCGATAGAATAACAGACAGCAGCAAAGTCATTCATCGTTTCTGTACGGTCAGCAGGAATGGCCGTAAAGTGGAGAGGTTTTTGTCCCCACGGCCCATTGGTAAAGACAATATTCGACGGATTATCTGCGGAACCGGCAATGGCAATCACCGCGCGCTCGGCTCGTACGCATCCTTGCTGCGCCAGATAAACTTTTACAATATCTGCGGGGCCGTCAAAGTCGGCACATTTATATTCTGTAATTTGCGCAATA
>DMIT01000081.1 GCA_003452275.1 Rhodospirillaceae bacterium
AGATATCGCCGAATTTCGATGCTTCAGAATAATCGGGGGTAATGGTGACCACCTGCGTTCCTTTATAACGGGCTTCGGTCATGAAATGCGCATCCGGCGTGCGCGTCTGCGGCACATTCGATCCCCACATGATAATGAAACCGGCATTATACCAGTCGGCACTTTCCGGTACATCGGTCTGCTCACCCCAGGTTTGCGGACTGGATGGCGGAAGATCACAATACCAATCATAAAAACTCATACACACACCACCGAGCAGCGACATGTAACGTGAGCCCGCGGCATAAGAGATCATCGACATGGCCGGAATAGGCGAAAATCCGATAATCCGGTCGGGGCCATGCGCTTTGATCGTATGGATATTGGCTGCCGCCACGATTTCATTGGCTTCGTCCCAGCCCGCGCGAACAAAACCCCCGCGACCGCGCACCTGTTGATACGAACTTCTTAAAATCGGATCGGCCTGAATAGTCGCCCATGCCTTGACCGGATCACCGCCAACTTGTTGTTTTGTTCTGCGCCATAAATCAAGAAGACGTTTACGTACCATCGGGTATTTCAGGCGATTGGCCGAATAGATATACCAGCTATAACTGGCCCCGCGCGAGCAACCACGCGGTTCATGATTAGGCAGATCAGGGCGCGTACGCGGATAATCCGTTTGCTGCGTTTCCCATGTAATCAACCCGTTCTTGACATAGATTTTCCATGAACAGGAACCGGTACAATTGACACCATGCGTAGAGCGAACGACTTTATCATGAGCCCAGCGGTCACGATAGCCTTTCTCCCATGCCCGATTTTCATCGGTTGTTATCCCATGTCCGTTAGAGAATGATTCGCGCTTTTGCGCAAAATAGCTTATCCGGTCAATAAAATAGCTCATCTGCCGTGACTCCTCTGTATCTTGGACATTCCTGCCCGTTTTGACATTCTCAATCCTTGATCTGAATCAAGGTGCGATGTCCTAACATTTTACCTCTGCCCCCTTCCGGACATAAAAGAACCATGTCAGGAATAAGCACATGCCATAGAACGCGATGAACACATATAAAGCGGCATCTGCCGTACCGGTTGCCGCAATAGAAGTCCCGTAGCTCTTTGGAATAAAGAATGCACCGAATGCACCAATAGCCGAACTGAAACCAATAACGGCTGCCGATTCACGCTCTGCGGCTTTGCGGACATCTTCATCTGATTGGCCTGCCAGCGCTTTTTTACGATCTTGCCAGAAAATGACAGGAATCATCTGGAAGGTCGATGCATTGCCGACACCAGTTGCCGCAAACAGCAAAAGGAACATGGCGAAGAAGCCGTAGAATGCTCCGGACTGTTCTTTGATATCCAGAAAATAAAGAACCCCGAGCGTGCCTATTATCATCACAACAAACACCCACAGCGTTACGCGGCCACCCCCGAATTTATCAGAAATCCAGCCGCTTCCGGCGCGGGTTAGTGCCCCCACCAATGGCCCCAGAAAGGCAAGCTGTAGAGAATTGACATCAGGAAATTGTGATTTCGCAAGCAACGGAAAGGCCGCCGAAAACCCGATAAAGGAACCGAATGTCCCGATATAAAGCACACACATGATCCAGTTATGCTTACGTTCGAAAATAGCCATCTGTGAAGCGATGGATGCGCGGACATCCGCAATATCATTCATGAAGAACCATGACAATATTGCAGACAAAGCAATAAACGGAACCCATATGAATGCGGCATTTTGTACCCAGAGCTGGGCTTCACCGGCGGTCTGTGCATCCCCCATCAGACCACCGAAAAGATTAAAGCCAATTACGATAGGCACCAAAAACTGTACCGCGCTGACCCCCAGATTACCAAGCCCCGCATTGAGCGCCAGCGCATTTCCTTTTTCTCTTTTTGGAAAGAAGAACGCGATATTCGCCATACTGGACGCAAAATTTCCGCCCCCCAGTCCGCATAACAGGGCCAGCGATAAAAAGACCATATAGGATGTTTGCGTATCCTGTACCGCCACACCGATTCCTATCGCAGGAATCAAAAGCATGGCCGTACTGATCGCTGTCCAGCGCCGTCCGCCGAAGATCGGCACCATGAAAGAATAAAAGATGCGCAAAGTCGCTCCTGACAAACCAGGTAAAGCGGTCAGCCAGAAAAGCTGCTCCGTCGTAAAACCAAAACCGATCTTGGGTAAATTGACGACAACTACGCTCCATACCATCCACAGGGCAAAGGCCAGAAACAACGCCGGCACCGACAACCATAGATTTTTGCGTGCGGTTTTATAACCCTCTTTCTGCCAGAAGACTTCATCTTCCGGTTTCCATACTTTAAGAACAGGGCCTTGATTTTCCAGTTCGGTGAAATAGGCAGGTTTGACGATGTCGGGGAATTTTTGTCGTTCCATAAGACGGATAGATATATGCATCCATAAAAATGCAACCGAAATCAGGACGAACAACAGCATGAAACAGCTTGTCCACACATTCAGGTAATCATTCATAAGACCAAAGGAGAGCGGCAGAAAGAATCCCCCCAACCCGCCGATCAATCCCACAATACCGGCAACCGACCCGACATCATTCGGATAATAGACGGGGATATGTTTATAAATGGCGGCCTTCCCTAACGACATAAAGAAACCCAGAATAAAGATAATCATCGTAAACGGTACAACGCCCCACCCGAAGCTGAACGCAATATCTTCCTTGATGCCATGAACCACATAATCTGTTTGCGGATAAGAGAGCAGGAAACAACAAATTGCACAGACGATAAACGTCCAGTACATGACGGATCGTGCCCCGTATTTATCGGACAGATATCCGCCAACGGCGCGAAAGAGAGATCCGGCAACAGAGAAGAAAGCCGCCAACACCCCTGCCGTTTTGATGTCCATATGATAGACACCCACATAATAACGCGGCAACCATAATGCCAGCGCGACAAACCCGCCAAAGACAAAAAAGTAATAAAGAGAAAAACGCCATACTTGTAATTTCCCGAGAGGTTTCAATGATTCCCTCATTGATTTCGGGGCGGCATGGGCCGCTTTCTGTTCCCGAATCTGCGGTTCATCTTTTGTAAAAATCCAGAACAGTCCGGCCATCACCACAAGAGCAATCGCCCATGCCTGCGCAACCATATGCCATCCGTAAGAGACCATGACAAAGGGAGCAATGAATTTGGTGACCGCCGCTCCGATATTGCCCATGCCGTAAATGCCGAGCGCCGTTCCCTGACGTTGCTTGTCATACCATTTCGACAGATAGGCAATCCCCACGACAAAACTGCCGCCGGCCAGCCCAACGCCCAACGAGGTTAGCAACAGCATTTCATAGGTATCGGCATATGTCAGGCACCATGTAAAGAAGGCCGAAGACAGCATCACGGACAGAAAGATCGGCCTTCCTCCATATTGGTCGGCCCATATCCCCAGAAACAAGCGGATAAGCGACCCTGTCAGGATAGGCGTACCGATCAACAGGCTGAACTGGGTATCGCTTAACCCCATATCCTGTTTAATCTGCACCCCGATAATGGCAAAAATCGTCCATACCGCAAAGCAGGCTGTAAAAGCCAGCGTTGTAAATGAAAGCGCGCATTTCTGGCTTATTCCGGATATCATCGTTCAACTCCGCCGATTTCTTCAAAGGGAAAGGACTTTATTTTTGGCCCTCTTTCCTTTATATTGCATGCACATAAGAAGGCTTACTTGATTCAGATCAAGCGCGTGCGGATATGACGCCATACCAAAGAATGCCAAAATATGATGATGAATTTGCCCAAATATTTTTCGGATACCAAACGACCTCAACTCTTTGACAGTTTGAGAGAGGATAATCTTCAGAATATTTTGTCCCACTCTCTGCTTCAGGAACATGACGCATCAAAGCTTCTCGTCCAGCAAGGCGACACTCCGGAAGGGGTCTATCTAGTGATCGAAGGCACAGTAAAAACCTTTCGCCTCAATGAAGAGGGAGAAGAGGCCACCATCAGAATGCTGGAACCGGGCGAAACATGCATGGAAGCTGTCCTGTTTATGGGTGGCCCATCCCCCATCTCCGTTCAAACACTGACAAAATGCAAATTGCTGATGATTCCGGAGCAGATTGTAAGAAATCAAGTTCTGGTCGATGCACAGTTTGCGGTCAATATTCTTCGCATTGTTACACATCATTATAAAAATGCCATGCACCAGATTGATGCCATGAATATTAAATCTCCTCTACAACGCGTCGGATATTATTTCTTGTCCAAACATCTGGAAGCAGGACATGACGATCTGGAATTCACGCTGCCCTTTAAGAAACAAATTATTGCAAATTATCTGGGCATGA
>DMIT01000227.1 GCA_003452275.1 Rhodospirillaceae bacterium
CCCTCGATCCACGGTTTATCAAACAAAAGCTGGTCGATATCGTCAATCGCCCGATTGACATCCACATAAGTCCGCGGAAAGTTCGCCTTGACGACTATGCCACCACAAGCAAGGGCTGGCAGCTCGAACAGTTCATCCAGATAAAGCTCTTCACATAATTCTAATGATGGTTTCGGGCAGGCAAAGGCGAAATCATCAGGGTAAATGCGCCCGCTATGAGGCAGGTCAATCAACAGGGGGCGGGCTATCCCATTGTCGGCAATGGCATATTCGCAAATATCAGCGGCGGATAGCGGCGGGTTTTTCATTGGAATAACTTGTTTCTCTTGATTATTTTATATAAGGTACAGCACCATATTACATTACAGGAATTCAAGTTATGCACGATCTTAAATCACTTCGCGATAATCCGGCTGCCTTTGACGCAAATTGGGCGCGTCGCGGATTGCCTCCCCAAACACCCGCTATTCTGGAATTGGATGAAAAACGTCGTAAATTGCAGACTGAGTTACAAACGGCGCAATCCCGTCGTAACGAAGCCTCCAAAGAGATCGGCACCGTCAAGTCCAAGGGAGGAGATGCGGGCGCATTGATGGCGGAAGTGGCATCCCTCAAAGACAAGATGGCGACACTGGAAATTCAGGAAAAAGAAGTTGCCGATCAACTGACTGATGTTTTATCGGCTTTGCCAAACATGGTAGCCGATGATGTACCGGACGGCGAGGACGAGAACAGCAATGTCGAGGTGCGTATATTTGGTACACCGAAAAAATCAAACAGCGCGGTACCTGATCACGTTGCGATTGGTGAGGCGCTGGGGATGATGGATTTCGATGCGGCGGCTAAAGTTGCGGGCGCACGTTTTTCAGTGAACAAAGGTGGCATTGCCAGATTGCACCGTGCGTTGGCACAATTGATGTTGGATACGCATACAACAGAACATGGTTATACTGAAGTTGATCCGCCATTGCTGGTCAATGATGAGGTCATGTATGGCACGACACAATTGCCGAAATTCCGTGATGACCAGTTTGGAACAACCGATGGTCGGTGGTTGATCCCGACATCCGAAGTAGTTCTGACCAACCTTGTTCGCGATGAGATTCTGGAGAATTTTGAAGAGCCGATCCGGATGACTGCGATGACCCCCTGTTTCAGGAAAGAGGCGGGTTCTGCGGGGCGTGATACGCGCGGGATTATTCGTCAGCACCAATTCTATAAAGTCGAAATGGTCAGCATTACGCGTCCTGAAGATTCAGAAGCCGAACATCAGCGCATGACAGAATGCGCCGAAAATATTTTGAAAAAACTGGAATTACCGTTCCGCACGATTGTATTGTGTTCAGGTGATATGGGCTTTGCTGCGCGCAAGACCTATGATCTGGAAGTATGGGTGCCATCACAGGAAAAATTCCGCGAAATCTCGAGCTGTTCGAATTGTGGTGATATTCAGTCTCGCCGCATGAAAGCCCGTTTCAAACGTCCGGGTGCGAAGGATACCGAATTCGTACATACGCTGAACGGATCGGGTCTGGCCGTCGGACGTGCCTTGGTGGCGGTCATGGAAAATTATTATGATCCGGAAGATGGCGGCATTTTCGTGCCGAAGGCATTGTTGCCATATATGGGTGGCGTGACAAAAATTGTGAAGGCAGGCTAATGTCATTTTACACAATCAAACCAATGTCCGAAGCCCGCGTGTTGATTGTCAATGATGACGGCATAGACGCGCATGGTATCAGGGCATTGGAAGAGATTGCGCACAGTATTTTTGCCGATGTAACCGTTGTTGCGCCGATGTACGAACATTCCGGCATGGGACATGCCATTTCATATAAAAAGGATTTCAAGATCCATAGACGCGATGATAGGCATTATGCCGTCGAAGGGACTCCCGCTGATTGTACGATCGTCGGGCTTAATCTGGTAATGAAAGATAATCCGCCGGATATCGTCCTGTCGGGAATTAATCATGGCGACAATGCCGGAAATGCAATTTTATATTCCGGGACTTTTGGTGGGGCGTTGGAGGCAGGATTGGCCGGAATTCCCGCCATTTCATTCAGCCAGTTGCGCCAGCCGGATGGCAAAACAGATTTTACCATTGCCAAAAAATATTTCGGGCAGGTTTTGGAATTTTTACAACATGCAAAATGGCCAGATCATGTGGTGATGAATGTCAATTTTCCGCCTGATGATCGTCACACACACCATCATCCATATCATGTTCCATCACGTACGCGTCATCTTGTAGATTCTGTCGAAGCCGAAGAGATAGGCGAGGGCGTCTATAATTTGCGCTCTCAACTCAAAAATAGATTTGTGAACGGTGATGAACATTATGATCTGGATATATTAGCCAGAGGTGGTGTCACCATCACCCCGATCACCACCAATTGGACATGTCACGAGACGTTGAGATTATGGACGACGTAAAACAACAAAAAACACGTTCTGCCTTGGCGATTATGTTGCCGTTGGTTAAGAAATATATGGCGCCTTATGTGGGGCAGTTATGCTTGGCTATGGTTTTTATGCTGGTGGCGGCGGGGGCTACGGCGGTGTTTGCTAAATTATTGCAGCCTGTCTTGGATAAGGCAATGATCGGCGTGCAGAATGACCCGTCCACTATTCAGGTCATTATTCCGTTAGGCGCGATGATTTTCCTGTCTTTCGCAGTGCGCGGCTTGGCAACCTATTTGCAGACTGTCAAAATGAATAAAATCAGCCAGTCGATTGTGGCGGATATCCAGAATGACGTGTTTTCACATTTTATGACTCTGGATCTGAAATTCTTTCATAAATACCCGAGCGGCGAACTGGTATCCCGCGTGACCAATGATGTGAACGTGATGCGTATTGCGGTTGTCGATGCCTTGACCGGCGTGGGCAGTAATGTTTTGACATTGGTCTTTTTGCTGGTCGTGATGGTGATGCAGGACTGGCATCTTTCGTTGATTGCCCTGACCATTTTTCCACTGGCATCGGGATTGGTGGCTTATCTGGGGCGGCGGTTGCGCAAAGTGTCAAAATCTATTCAGGGCGAAACCGCCAATCTGATGGGCGTTTTGGGCCAGATTTTCCAAGGGATACGTCAGGTGCAGGCCTATGGCATGGAAGAGCGCGAAAAAACGCGGGCCGGCAATGCCGTTTTGTCCGTCCGGCATTTGAATATCAAGGCCGCCCGCATCAGCAATCTATCAACCCCGATTAATGAAACATTGGTCGGGGCGGTTGTGTTCGGTGTGGTTGTGTATGGCGGATACCGCATTGCGGACGGGCAATTGACGCCCGGTGGGTTGATGTCCTTCATCGCGGCTTTTGCCTTGGCATATGAACCGATGAAAAAACTGGCCAAGCTGAATAATTCGTTGCAATTGGGTTTGGGGGCTGCCGAACGCGTGCAGGATATGATGTCCCAGCAATCCACCGTCACCGATAAACCGGAAGCCAAAGAGCTGGATGCAAAAGTCCCCAATATTCGCCTGAGCAATGTGAGCTTTGCCTATGATGGCACCGAAGAAACGCGTGCATTAAACAATGTGTCTTTGAATGTTGCCGCAGGCAAAGTGACGGCATTGGTCGGCGCGTCGGGATCGGGGAAGACGACTATTTTATCGCTTGTCCTGCGTTTTTATGATCCGCAATCGGGCAGTGTGTCGATTGATGGCATGGATATTCGTGATTTAAGCCTGTCCAGTTTACGCCGCCATATTGCATTGGTGTCCCAAGACATCACGATTTTTGATGACACGGTGGCAGGGAATATTGCTTACGGCCTGCCGGATGCTACGCCCGAGCAGATTCGCGAGGCCGCGCGCGCCGCCGCCGCCGAAGATTTCATTCTCAAGATGCCGCAAGGTTTCGATACGCAAGTGGGCGAGAACGGCGTGCGCCTGTCCGGCGGTCAGCGTCAGCGTCTTTCGCTGGCGCGGGCTATCCTGCGCGACGCCCCGATTTTATTTCTGGATGAAGCAACCTCGGCGCTGGATAATGAATCTGAACGCATCATTCAACAGACATTGGACACATTGCAAAAAGGGCGCACGACTTTGGTCATCGCGCACCGTCTATCCACTATTCAACATGCCGATCATATCATCGTCATGGATAAAGGACAGGTGGTCGAGTTCGGGACACATACCGAATTACTACCAAAAGGCGGGGCTTATACACGGATGCATAACGCAGCAATTGTAGGATAGGGCACAATGAAGGCAATTTTTCTCAAAATTATTTTTTTGATGATTGGTATCTACCTGCTGTTGATATTGCTGGTGTTTTTTTGTCAACGCAGTTTAATGTATTTTCCCCAGCCTCCCTTATCCGAAGAGACTGTTCAGGCGCTTTTGCCGAAAGTGCAGATGATCCATGTTGTCACTGCTGACGGGGTATCTTTAAAAGCGTATTTTATGCCGCCTCAGGATAATCATTCTCCGATTATTTTGGCTTTCCATGGCAATGGGGCATTGGGTATGCATTTATCGCAGAACTTCACGGAGGCCATCGGCAAAGGATATGGTGTTTTATTCGCCGAATATAGAGGGTATAGCGGCAATGAAGGTCATCCGACCGAAGCAGGGTTATATCAGGATGCCGATGCATATCTGGCCTATTTAAAAGCAAACTATCCAGAGACAAGCATCATAGCCTATGGGCAGTCATTGGGGAGTGGGGTGGCTGTGGATCTTGCCGCGCGAAATCCCCATTCATTCACGGGCCTTATGCTTGAAGTACCGTTTGATTCCGCATTGAATGTCGCGGATCGAATCTATCCTTATATTGTCTTCAAAAAATGGATATTAAGGGATCAATATCTTTCCAACGAGAAAATCGAATCTATCTCCATTCCCAAATTATTCCTGCTGGCGGGCCAGGATGAAGTCGTTGGCTTTGATAGTGGGATCAAGTTATTTGATAAGGCCAAAGACCCTAAACAAATCAGAGTGTATAATGACGCGACCCATGGGACAGTATTCCAGTACGGCGCACAAATTGATATGATGGATTTTTTACAAAGCCTGCCTTCGTCTTCTGATACGAAATAATTTTTAGAGAGAAGCTGAAGCTATGGGGCAGAGTAATATGAAAGAATGGCTCCCTGAGCAGGATTCGAACCTGCGACCAATCGATTAACAGTCGATTGCTCTACCGCTGAGCTATCAGGGAACTTATTTAATGCGGTCAGGTGGCTTTTCTATTTTCTATCGGGTGATTTGTCAACCGACTTTTTTAGAGAATTCACCTTTTATTTATACTTTGCTTTAGTCCACTATGGAGGCACGAGCCGGAATCGAACCGGCGTGCAAGCTTTTGCAGAGCTCTGCCTAACCACTCGGCCATCGCGCCCACAGTGTTTTACTTCAGTGATGGGGGGTTTAGCATTTTTCACCATGGAAATCTAGTGAAAATTCCTGTAAACCTGTTTTCTGGTTAAAAATTCCTAATTTGAGGATAGTGAGAATATGCCCCATCAAGATTTCGCAAAAGCCCGTGAAAATATGGTTTTATCACAGTTGCAGCCTTCCGGTGTCGTGTCAGAGCGTGTGATGGAAGCGTATCAGGCTGTTCCGCGCGAAATGTTCGTGCCCAATCTATTGCGCGGGGTCAGTTATCTGGATGATGACATTCAGTTGGGCAATGGCCGTGTCGTGATGGAGCCGTTGCTTTATGCTTTAATGGTACAGGATGCCAATCTGCAAGTCGGAGACAAATGTCTGGATATTGGCGGAGCCACTGGCTATTCCGCAGCTATTCTGGCCCTCCTGACCGGTTCGGTCGTTGCGTTGGAGCAAGAGGATAAATTGCTGTACGAGGCCAATGCCCATTGGGAAGCGCTTGGTCTCGCAGGTAAAGTGACCGCTATCGTTGGCGATCATGTGAGCGGATATATGGACGGCGCGCCTTATAAAGCCATTTTCATGAATGGGGCGGTCACCGATATTTCTATTGTTCTCTTGTCCCAGTTGGCAGAGGGGGGCACTTTATATGCGGTTTTGATGCCGGAAGATGCTTTGATCGGGAAAGTGGTTGCTGTGCGTCGGGATGAACACGGGCATATCAGCCAAACGATATTGGGCGAGGGTGTTACAACCTATCTTCCGGGATTTTCTCCGGAAAATACGTTCACTTTTTGATATTTTAACCATATTTTGGAAAATTCAGACTAAAAATAGGAATTTGGGTGTGGATAGTCACCCCCCATCCATTAAATCGTGCTTTGACAATATGTTATCATTCGGACAAACTGCACTGTCTGAAGACTTTTAAGGAAACCATTTGAATGTCCGGCAATAAACCAGAGCAGGAACCTTCCATCGAAGAAATTCTCGCATCCATCCGACAAATCATCTCGGATGATGATGAAACACGCCCAGCCGGTGACATTGAAAGCCCTGCTGACGAGAAATTCGATATTCCGGTTCATCAACCGGACGTCAAAGAAGAGCCGAAGCGCGAATCATTTGCCGAGATTCTTGAGCTGACCAATGAAGTCAGCAATGAAGAAAAAGTATTTGATTTATCCGATGATAAATTTGACATCCCACTTTCCAAACCGATTGTGGAAGAAGACAGCTCACGCGATTCCGGTCTTGATTTATCCTTCAAAGAAGAACCGACACGCAAGGGAATGGATATGCTGGGTGGACAGAATGATATTGATGCCTTGTTTTCCGCTCCTGCTGCCGAGGCAACGACCGAGGCCTTTTCCCGTCTGTTAGGAAATATTCCGGTCGAACGGGAAGAAAATAAACGTCTATATGCGGATGGACGCATTACTTTGGAAGATATTACCAAAGACCTGTTGCGCCCGATGTTGCGCCAATGGGTCGACGACCATCTGCCGGCCATGGTGGAACGTCTGGTCGAAAAAGAACTGGAAAAACTTGCGCGTCAGGCAAGAGATTAATTCTTGAAAAAAATCCTGAAATATTCGGTGCTGGTTGTCCTGGGAACGGCAATCGCGATAGGTGTTTACGCCTGTTTTATAGAGCCATTCCGTCTGGTTGTCACAGAATATACTGTTAAGACAGATAAATGGAATTCGGACAAACCGCTTAAGATAGTTGTGTTGGCGGATGCCCATGCTGTATCCCCATGGATGACCGAGGCCCATTTGAATCGGGTCGTTGAAAAGGCGAATGGTTTGAACCCTGACATTGTTCTGTTGTTGGGGGATTATGTGGCAACCCATAAATTCGGCACACAATTGAAACCGGATGACGGCGTCAGGCCTTACCAAAATTTGAAACCCGCGTGTGGCACATTTGCTGTTCTGGGGAATCATGATTTACATCATTCTGTCGGTTGGCCTGAGGCGTTGGCAAGAACGGGCATTCCGATATTGCAGAATGATTTGAAAGAAATAAAATGCCATGGTCAGTCTTTTGCGGTCGCCGGAGTGGAGGATTTGTGGTGGGGCCACACCGATATTGAAAAAGCAATTTCATCCGCCGATAAAACATCTCCGATTATCCTGATGATGCATAATCCGGATTCATTTCCGGTGACGCCATCGCGTGTAGCATTAAGTGTTGCAGGCCATACCCATGGCGGACAAATCAGATTGCCGGTGATAGGAGCCATCACAGCGCCATCCCGTTACGGGGTGCGATATGCACGCGGGCAATTCCATGAAAACGGCAATGATCTGGTGGTTTCAAGCGGGTTGGGCATGTCGGTTCTTCCTGTGCGATTTTTATGTCCACCTGAAATAACGGTTATCTATCTGGAAAGATGATAATATCTGTCCCATAAGCTCTTCTTTTGGGTCTGTTCGACTTACGGGGCATGTTTTTACTCATCATGATGAATTTATCTGGAGGTTTCTCTGTCAGGAGCCTTGAAAAACCGCCATTTTACGGCTATGACTATCCCGTATATTTAAGTGAGGACATAGAATAATGCTCGATAAGACTTTTGACCATTCTATCATTGAAAAGCACCATTACCAGAAATGGGAAGATTCCGGTCTTTTTGCCGCGCAGCCGAAAAGCGAGGCTCAAGGCTATTGCATCATGATGCCGCCGCCAAACGTGACGGGGACATTGCATATGGGACATGCTTTTACCATGACATTGCAGGATGTTCTGATTCGGTATAACCGGATGCGCGGGAAAGATGCGTTATGGATGCCCGGAACCGACCATGCGGGGATTGCAACCCAAATGGTTGTCGAACGCCAACTGGCCGCCGACGGGAGCAACATGTCTCGCCGTGATATGGGACGCGAAGCTTTCCTTGAAAAAGTCTGGCAGTGGAAAGAATATTCGGGGGGAACGATTACGTCACAATTGCGCCGTCTGGGAACCACACCGGATTGGGAGCGTGAGCGTTTCACAATGGATGAGGGATTGTCTGCTGCTGTTCGTAAAGTGTTCGTTGATCTGTATAAAGAAGGTTTGATTTACAAAGACAAACGACTGGTCAACTGGGATCCGAAATTACAGACGGCAGTGTCCGATCTTGAAGTCGAACACCGTGAGATCAAGGGCAAAATGTATCATGTGCGTTATCCGCTGGAAGACGGAAGCGGATCAATCAGTATTGCCACAACCCGCCCTGAAACCATTCTGGCCGATGGGGCAATTGCGGTTCATCCGGATGATGAACGTTATACCGATATTGTTGGAAAATTCGCGGTGGTGCCGGTTTGTAACCGGATCATTCCGATTGTGGCTGACGAGTATGTGAAATCCGATTTCGGGTCAGGTGCGGTTAAAATTACGGCAGCACATGACTTTAACGACTTTGAAGTTTACAAACGTCACAAAGATAAAGGCATTCCGCTGATTAACCTGATGACGGCGGATGGGCATATGAATGAAAATTGCCCCAAAGAATATCAGGGGCTTGATCGTTTTGACGCCCGCAAAAAAATTATCGGTGATCTGGAAGAGTTGGAATATCTGGAAAAAGTGGTCGATCATGTGCATCAGGTTCCATATGGTGACCGTTCCGGCGTGCCGATTGAACCGTACCTAACCGACCAATGGTATTGCAATGCCGGTGTTCTGGCGAAACCTGCATTAGAGGCCGTTCGCACAGGTAAAACAGAATTCGTTCCCAAAAATTGGGAAAACACTTTCTTTGACTGGTTAGAGAATATCCAGCCATGGTGTATTTCACGCCAATTATGGTGGGGACATCAAATCCCTGCATGGTATGACGAAGATGGGACAGTCTATGTCGCCGACAACGAAGACGAAGCGCGTCAGCAAGCAGGGCCCGATGCCAAACTGAAACGTGACGAAGATGTTTTGGATACTTGGTTTTCATCTGCCCTGTGGCCATTTTCGACTCTTGGTTGGCCGAACAAAACGCCTGAACTGGATAAATATTATCCGGGGGATGTTATGATCACCGGATTTGACATTATCTTCTTCTGGGTGGCGCGGATGATGATGATGGGGATTCATTTCATGGGCGAAGTGCCGTTCAAGAAAATCTATATGCACGCGCTCGTTCGCGATGCCAAGGGACAGAAAATGTCCAAATCCAAAGGCAATGTCATTGACCCGCTGGAAATCATCGAGAAATACGGCGCGGATGCGTTGCGTTTCTGCATGACCGCGATGGCGGCACAGGGTAGGGACGTTAAATTGTCTGAAGAACGTATCGAAGGCTATCGAAATTTCGCAACGAAACTTTGGAATGCGACGCGTTATTGCGAGATGAACGGATGCAACCCGAATTTCGACTTCACACCCGATCAGGCAACTGAAACCATCAATAAATGGATTATCGGCGAATTGCTCAATACCAAGAAAGGCATTGAACAACATTTGGCAGATTACCGTTTCAATGATGCCGCCAACGTGGTTTATCAATTCGTATGGGGGACATTCTGTGACTGGTATCTGGAATTTACCAAGCCGTTGCTTGGCGAAGGAAATACCAATAACGCGTTGAAACAGGAAACCCGCGATACGATCGGCTGGGTACTTGACCAGATTTTGATTCTGCTCAATCCGTTTATGCCGTTCATTACCGAAGAATTATATGAAAGCATCGCGGTACGCCCCAAAGACCAGTTATTGATGGGACAAAAATGGCCTGAATACGCCCCTGAATTATATCAGGCATCATCTGCCGAAGAAATCGGCTGGCTGATCCGGATGGTTACCGAGATTCGTTCCGTTCGTTCGGACATGAATGTTCCGGTCGCGGCAAAGGTCAGGATGTTGATGAAAGATGCATCACCGGCCACTATTGCGCGTCTTAAAACCTATGATGAAATCTTGCGCCGTATGGCCCGTCTGGAATCGATCACGGTATCGAACGATGTGCCGCAAGGTTCCATTCAGACCGTGGTTGACGAAGCGACTCTGGTTCTGCCGATTGCTGAAATCATTGATCTGGACAAGGAACGCGAACGCCTGAACAAGGAAATCGGCAAGCTGACCGCCAATATCGAAAAAATCGATTTGAAACTGGCCGATGAAAAATTTGTAGCCAATGCTCCGGCGGAAATCATTGCCGAACAAAAAGCACGTCGAGCAGATAACGAAGCCATGCTTAACAAATTCTCGACCGCGTTAAAACAGTTGAGTGCAGCGTAGAAACAACCGGAAGAGCGGCTGAATGGGCGCTCTTCTTTCTTGAATTATAATTGCCTATATGTCTATTGTCTCGCCAATATCAGGAAGCAAGAGGGCTTTTCCTGTTTCGTCGAATAGTTGGCGCGTTTTGGCGAGATCGATCTGGATGCGCGGGAAAGTGTTATAGTGCAGTCCGACAATGGTATGCGTTCCGACCAGTTCGGCGCAACGGACGGCATCGCGCGCGCCCATTGTAAAATTGTCACCGATAGGGAGCAGGGCGAATTCGATTTCTTCAGTCTCGCCGATCAGTTTCATGTCATAGGTGAGGGCGGTATCCCCTGAATAATAAAAGCTTGTCCGGCTGCCGGTAGGGGTAATAACAAACCCGCCCGGGTTGCCGCCATAACGCCCATCGGGCATAGAGGAGGAATGGACGGCATTCACGTATTTCACCCGCCCGAAATCGAACTGAAAGGCACCGCCCAGATTCATGTCGTGGCCGTTGGTGATGCCTTTTTCGGCAAACCATGCGATGATTTCAAAGTTGGAAATAAGTTTGGCTCCCGTTCTTCCGGCAATGGCCTCCACATCCAGCACATGATCCCGATGTCCATGGGAAATAAGGATGTAGTCAGCCTGAATTGTTGAAATATCAATATCCTTGGCTGCGGGATTTGCCGAAATAAAAGGGTCGAACAATAAATGAATGCCATTGAGATCAACCGCGAAGCAGGAATGTCCGTAATAGGTTACTTTCATCTGAATTTGCCCTTTCTTTCTCAAAAAATCATATTAGATATTGGTGGCTGAGGAAAAACTGTCAATCTTTATTTATTCGAAGGAAATATCATGATGAAATTATATTATGCATCCGGTGCCTGTTCATTTGCCATTCACGCATTTTTAAATGAATGCGGCGCGGATTACCAAGCTCAGAAAGTAGAACTGAGTGCAGGCGATAATAAGAAACCTGAATTTTTGCAGTTGAACTCACGCGGGCAAGTTCCTGTTCTGACCGATGGTGACACAGTGCTTCGTGAGGGGGCCGCCATTCTGATGTATGTTGCCGACAAATATAAATCCCCGATGATCCCGCAATCTGGCGCAGAGCGTTTGGCGGCAATTGAATGGATGATGTTCTGCAATTCAACATTACACCCTGCTTACAGCGCTTGCTTCTTCCTTGCGCGTCAGACTGTTGATGCAGCTGCGAAAGAAACATTGATGGCGGCAGTTTCTGCACGCGTTCAAATGTTGTGGGATGATGTTGAAGCCCAATTGAACAAAACAAATGCCTATATCGCTGGCGCAAATATTACGGTTGCTGATTTGATGTTGTGCACAATGGCAAATTGGTTGCAGGCAACAACACCAAAATTTGGCCCCAAAACAATTGCATTGATTCAGAA
>DMIT01000007.1 GCA_003452275.1 Rhodospirillaceae bacterium
GCGTTGTCCGCGACGTATCGGATGTAGCATCTTTCAATCCCGCGATCCTCGGCAATTCCGCCAGTCTTAAAATCGTATCTACCGAAATTTCAGTACCGCACCGACCGGGCACGTTATAAATAATGAGTGGTAAATCGGTTGAGTCATGCACCGCCTTATAATGCGCGTATAGGCCGTCCTGTGTCGGGCGATTATAATACGGCACGACCACCAAGGCCGCATCAACGCCTGATTGACGAGCGGCTATTGTATTCTGTATAGTTTTACGAGTGGAATTTGAACCGGTTCCCGCGATCACCGGAACACGTCCCTTCACCACCGCGACCGTCGTCGCAATAATCAATTGCGTATCTTCATCATCCAAGACAGGGGATTCCCCCGTCGTCCCACAAGGAACCACACCGTGAGAACCAGACACAACCTGCCATTCAACAAAATCGGAAAATGCCTTCACATCGATTTCTCCGTTTTGGAACGGGGTGATGAGAGCAGGGATAGATCCGCGGAACATATCGTGTTTCCTTTCAATGCAAGGGGTAGATGGTTGAGTTTAGCGCGCAGCGCCGTTGCTGTCTATATAATTGCGGCCTCGGCCCTTGTTTTCCCGATCCGCGCAGAGGCCGCCCCCGAGCAAACCGTCAAGCTGATTATCGACGAAGACTGGGTCAATGCCAGAAATGCAGTCATCCAGTCCGGAAACCCCGTTCTTTACAAACTCTATGAATGGGCCTTATACCGCGAGGATTTGATCAACCTGCCCTATGACCGCATTACCAATTTTATCGCCCGTAACCCGACATGGCCTGACCAGACCCGCTTGCTGGCCACCGCGGAACGCAATATGCCGGCGGCCTTGTCACCGACCGAGGTCGTGACATGGTTTACCGCCCATCCGCCAGTCACCGGCAGCGGCATTGACCGCTTGTTCAGGGCGGGGGCCGCCACGGGGCTACCAGTTGCCGCCATCATCAATACGGCATGGCCAAAAGCATCCATCGATACCGCGATGCAAAACAATATTATCCGCCAGTATGGGACATCTCTATCCATGCGCACCCATGAGGCGCGGCTAGATTATTTGCTGAAAAATTCGTCTTATACCCAAGCCCGCGCCTTAGCCGGTCTGTTACAAAGAGGGTATCCGCAACTGGTCGAAGCGCGTATTGCCCTACGCGAAGGCAAGCGCGGCGGCGAAGACCTGGTTTATAAAGTTCCTAACTCGCTCCAGAACAATACCGGACTTTTATTCGAACGCATTTGTACCTTGAGAAAGAACGGTGATAATGCCGCCGCGGCAAACCTGCTGAACAAGGCCACACTTCTTAAAGACATTACCTTTCCTGAAGACTGGTGGAAAGAACGGAACATTCTGGTGCGCCGCCTGATCGAGGATAGAAATTTCTCCAAAGCCTATGCCATTTCTTCCCAGCATGGGCTGGAAAAAGGGCCTGAATTCGCAGAAGCCGAATGGCTGTCGGGATGGCTCGCACTTCGTTTCCTCAACAAACCCACCCTTGCCTATAGCCATTTTACCAACATGTACGGCAAAGTCGAAACGTCCATCAGCAAAGCCCGCGGAGCCTATTGGGCTGCGCGTGCCGCCGAGGCACTGAATAAGGATAGTGATGCCAACACATGGTATTATCAGGCCGCAACCTATCCGCATACTTATTACGGGCAGATTGCCCTCAATCATTTAAAGATCAGTACACGGCAACAAATTCCGGTGCAGGCCAGTGCCATGGAACAAACCGCAGTGACATCATCCGATCTGGTGCAGGCGGCTGTCCTCCTCCATAACGCGGGCTATGAATCCCTGAGCGCCAAATTCATTTCCGCAAAGCTGGACAACATACCATCGGATGGAGAATATCAGGCTTTTGCAACTTACCTCAAGCGCATCGGCGATGTATCAGGGGCCTATCGCGTGGCCAAACGCGCGTCATGGAAGAACGTGTTTCTGGGCGATACGGCTTATCCGTCGCTGATGAAATGGGTCGGCGATGCCGCCATTGACCCTGCCTTGGCCCATGCCATCATCCGTCAGGAAAGCCAGTTCGACGTGACCGCCACCAGCCCCGCCGGAGCGCTGGGTTTGATGCAGTTGATGCCACGTACGGCAGCAGAAGTTGCCAAGAAACGCGGCTGGAGTCACCAGACGCCTTGGCTGATTTCAAAACCGGATCATAATATCTTGCTCGGCTCCGCCTACCTTAATGATCTGCTGCGCCGTTTCAACGGGTCATATCCTTTGGCGATTGCCGCCTATAATGCCGGCCCGTCCCGCGTCAATGGCTGGCTACAGGCATTCGGTGACCCGCGAACCGGTGAAGTCAACTGGATCGACTGGCTGGAACTGATCCCCGTTGCCGAAACACGAAACTATGTGCAACGGGTGACGGAAGGAATCGTGACTTACCGCGACCATTTGGGCATGACCAGAAAATAACAGCTATAAGTTGTATATAGCGAATTTTCTGTTATGGTTGGAATGGATAAAATTTTATTCAATTTTAATGACTGCGTATTATCTTTACCCTAAGATGATTGAGTGGAAAATATCATGCGCCTTCTGATTGCCGACGACCATGCGTTATTCCGTGACGCAATGACCCAGTACGTCGAAAGATCCAATGCCGGATCGAGCGTCGAAACAGTGTCGAACCTTGATGATGTCTTTCGGACTCTTCACAAGGCCACCACGCTCCCTGAACTCGTCCTGCTTGATCTGAATATGCCGGGAATGAATGGGCTTGAGGGGTTTGCCAGATTCCGTGAAACCTTTCCCGATATTCCTGTCGCCCTGTTGTCGGGCGTCGCCGAACCTGCCGATATCCAACGCGCCATGGATTTGGGAGCCATTGGATTCTTCCCCAAAACATTATCGGGGCGCGCCCTGCTCAAGGCCATCGAACTGGTGCTGACCGGCGAGAAATTCATTCCGGTCGATAGCAAGACCAACGGCTTGCTGCCGTCTTATTATAATGATGAAACACTCAACAAGATGCCGGTCAATCTGCCGCTTAAGACATCTGCGCCGATCACCGCTTATGGCTCGGCCCCCACTTCCAGAATTCGCCTGACCCCGCGCGAGAATGATGTGATGGTCTGCCTGTGCCGTGGCCAGTCCAATAAGGATATCGCCCGAAATCTGGGATTACAGGATGTCACTATCAAATTACATGTGCGCAGCATTTGCCGCAAACTGGACGTGTCAAACAGAACACAGGCTGTCCTGAGGGCATTTGAACTGGGCCTTATCAAACAATCCTGACCGATATGGACACACCCGAATCCGAATTGGAGAAAATGGCAGCGCTGGGGCGGGTGACGCGGGCGCTTATCCATGATTTTAATAACTCCCTCGCCTCAATCATGGGCCATGCCGATTTCCTGATCGCCGATCTGCCGCCGCAAAGCGAACAACATCTCTTTGCAGAGAATATCAGAAAAGCCGCCCTGCAACTTCAAGACTCGCTCAATCAGATTAAAAATTTTTCGGCGGATAGTTCGCATCTGCCTCCTGTTCCACCTGTCCCGCCCGTATCACCGATTCCGCAATCCATTTTATTGGTCGAAGACAGGGAAATGGTTTTGAAGACGATCAAAACCATGCTGGAACGTGAACATCATCGTGTGGAAACGGCCAATGACGGATTTGCGGCACTGGATATGATCCGCGAAAACCCTCGGAAATATGACATTCTTATCACCGATTATTCCATGCCTGAATGGAACGGCAAAAATCTGCTGGATGAAATACGGCAAGATTTCAAAAACCTGCCGGTGATTATTATGTCAGGCGATCTGCAATCACTCGATGATTTGAGAAATGATCCAAGCAATCAAAATATTTTCGTACTGCCCAAACCGATTACACCGCATGATCTTTCTGTTGCCATTCTGTCCATGCAACGACGCCCCAAATAATTACATAAAACAAAATTAAAAATAAAAATTTTAAGGCCGCTGAACTTTCTGATTTTTATGGTAGGATTTGCTTATATTCTTGTGCGAAGGGCAATTCGTAACCTTTCATTAACCCGTTAAAGGCATCTTAATGATGGGGTATCAGATTTCCCTGAAGCCCTTATCGCTGCATCACTGCGTATCAAAGTAAAACCGAAATTTAAGCCCTGTCAGGAGCATTTCTTATGGATGATCTAATTGTTGAATTTTTGACCGAGACGAATGAAAGTCTTCAAGAACTGGATACAGACCTGATTACATTGGAACAAAACCCCAATGATAAAAACCTGATCTCCAAAATTTTCCGTTTGATGCACACGATCAAGGGAACATGCGGATTTTTGGGGCTGCCCCGACTGGAAACCGTGGCTCACCGCGCAGAAAACGTCATGGGACGTTTTCGTGACGGGAATCTGGAGGTCACCCCCGACTATGTATCGCTGATTCTGGAATCGCTTGACCGCGTTCGTTTCCTGCTGGGGCATATCGAAGCCAACAGCACCGAACCGGAAGGCAGCGACGCCGATCTGATCGAAAAACTGGATGCCGTTTATGAAGGCCGCGACGCCTTCCAATCAGGCCAGTCGGGAAACACACCTGCGCCACAGGATATCAAAGCGGATGAAACCGCGGTCGAACTGGAAATGCCGACCTTTGACGATGTGCGCACCATGGTTCCTGCCGCTGCACCCGCATCCGCCACCCAACCTGCGGAACCTGAAACGATCATGGCCCCTGCCGCGCCGTCCAAAGACCCGAAAGAATCCAAAGAAAAAGAATCCGCTGAATCGGCGATTGCCAACCAGTCGTTGCGCGTCAATGTCGATGTGCTGGAAAACCTGATGACTATGGTATCGGAATTGGTGCTGACCCGTAATCAGCTTTTGCAGATTGCCCGCAGTGATAAAGATAGCGGATTTGTAACCCCTCTTCAGCGATTGAACCATGTTGTATCCGATTTGCAGGAAGGGGTCATGAAAACCCGTATGCAGCCGATCGGCAACGCATGGGCAAAATTACCGCGCATTATCCGTGATTTGAGCATGGAACTGGGCAAGAAAATCGATCTGGTCATGGTCGGGCAGGATACCGAACTGGACAGACAAGTTCTGGAGATGATTAAAGACCCGTTGACCCATATGGTCAGAAATTCGGGAGATCACGGGATCGAACCGCCCGCCGACCGTATCAAGGCCGGCAAACCGGAAACCGGAACCGTCCATCTGCGCGCCTATCACGAAGGCGGCCATATCATTATCCAGATTGCCGATGACGGGCGCGGATTACCGTTGGAAAAAATCAAAAAGAAAATCATTCAAAATGGTCTGGCCAGCGAAGACGAAGTGTCGCGCATGTCGTCGCAGCAAATCCAGCAATATATTTTCCATGCCGGATTTTCAACGGCGGACAAAGTGACATCGGTTTCCGGTCGCGGCGTCGGGATGGATGTCGTCCGTACCAACATCGAAAAAATCGGCGGCTCGATTGAAATGAATTCGGTGGAAGGAAAAGGATCAACCTTTTCCATCAAAATCCCGCTTACTCTGGCGATCGTCTCTTCCTTGATCGTGGCGGTTGGCGGCGAACGTTTTGCCATTCCGCAACTGGCTGTCCGCGAACTGGTTCTGGTGTCCCAGAAATCGGAACACCGCATCGAGATGATTAAAGATACGCCGGTATTCAGATTGCGCGAAAAACTATTGCCGCTGGTATCACTCAACGATCTATTGAAACTGGGAAATAACAACGCCCTGTCCACCGGTTTTGACCATAAATATATTATCGTGACCCAGGTGGGCGGATATTCATTCGGCTTGATCGTCGATCAGGTCTTTGATACCGAAGAAATCGTCGTCAAGCCGGTTGCCAAAATTCTGAAAGACCTCACCCTCTTCTCCGGTAACACGATCCTGGGTGATGGCAGTGTCATTATGATTCTTGATCCGGGTGGGATTGCCAAGGTCACCGGCGAAAGCGCAATGCCTGAAGATGCAAGTGCTACGGCGGCAACCAGTTCCGCGCTAACGGTGGATACGAAGACATCTTTGTTATTATTCACCGCAGGCAATGACGCGCCGAAGGCCGTCCCGTTGTCGATCATTTCACGTCTCGAAAATATCGACCTGTCGACCATCGAGCGGTCGGACGGNNACAAGCGGTCAAAAACCTTTACTGGTCTTTGCCGACCGTGGCAAAAGTGTCGGGATTATCGTGGACTCCATCATTGATATCCGCGAGGAAATCATTGATGTTCAGGTTTCACAAAATAAACCCGGACTGGTCGGCAGTGCCATTATTTCGGGCAAGGCCACAGAAATTATCGAGGTCATGCATTACCTGAATTCTGTCCATGGCGACTGGTTCAAAGATCATGGTGACGAGCCATTTTTGCAGCAAAACAAGGCTGGTGCAGACGGTCAACCCTCGGCCCGCAAAATTCTGCTGGTGGATGACAGTCCGTTCTTCCGCAATATGCTCTGCCCTGTTCTAACCGTTGCCGGATATGATGTCGTCGCGGTGGAAAGCCCGATCAAGGCGTTGGAATTGTCGGAACGCGGCGATAAATTCGACCTGATTATCTCGGACATTGAAATGCCCGACATGAACGGGTTCGATTTTGCCACCAAAGTCCGTTCCAGCAAAGAATGGCAGGACACGCCGATGGTCGCGATGACATCGCATTCGACCCCCGAAGACATCGACCACGGATATAAATCGGGTTTTGACCGCTATATCGCAAAATTCGACCGCGAAACCTTGCTGGATACCATTAACAGAACCTTAGCCTTAGGAGGCCATCAGTCATGAGTACCCCTTCCACCGGCCCTTCTACCGGCAATCACAAATCCGATGCGCCCCATGCCGGATCACATACCCAGAAAGATTTCCTGACCATTCATATTGACGGGCAGATGTTCGGTATTCCGATCCTGCAAGTTCAGGACGTTCTGGGAGAAATTAAGGTCACGCGCATTCCTTTGGCTCCGCCACAGGTCTCCGGATCGCTCAATCTGCGCGGGCGCATTGTGACCGCCATCGATGTGCGCAAATGTCTGGGACTGACCCCGCTGGAAAGTACCGACAAGCGCATGAGCGTCGTTGTGATTCATGATGATGAACTTTACAGCCTGATTATCGACAAGGTCGGTGACGTCTTGACCCTTCCCGAGAGAGATTTTGAGCAGAATCCTGCAACGCTGGATATTACATGGAAATCCATCTCTCTGGGCGTTTATCGTCTGGATGGGGAGATTCTGGTCATTCTCGACGTGCCAAAGCTTTTACTATCGCTTCAGCATCCCCACTAATCCCAAAAAACATACGAAGCATTAACGGCTTTCGGATAAAATGGGGACAATATCCAAGAATCCTTCCTGGGAGATAGAAAATGAGTATTTGTTTAGTCGTAGATGATAGCCGCGTGGTGCGCAAAGTTGCGCGACGCATTCTCGAAGAATTGGGCTTTACCTGTGAAGAAGCGGAAGATGGGCAAGTGGCGTATGACTATTGTGCCAAAGCCATGCCTGACATTATCCTGCTCGACTGGAACATGCCGGTCATGAGCGGTATAGAATTTCTGGAAAAATTACGCGCCATGCCGTCCGGCACGAATCCGAAAGTCGTATTCTGTACCACCGAAAATGATATGAACCATATTCAACGCGCGATGACCGCCGGTGCCAATGAATATATCATGAAACCCTTTGATACCGAGATCATCAAGTCCAAATTTATCCAGATCGGATTAATTGAAGACTAATCTTTCAACTTTTAATGACAAAAAATTTCATGGTTATAGAGTCCCACAGCCCTTCCACATCCGCCCCCATCAAAGTCATGCTTGTTGATGATTCGGCTGTTATCCGTGGTTTCCTTACGAAAATTCTGGGGACATGCGACGATATCCATGTCCAGAATATCGCGACAAACGGCCTTGAGGCTGTGAATATGCTGGCGAAACAACGATGCGACATCATCATTCTGGATGTGGAAATGCCGGTTATGGACGGGTTGACCGCTATTCCGAAACTTTTGCAGACCCAACCCGATGTCAAGATTTTCATGTTTTCGACCCTGACCACGCAGAATGCCGAAACAACGATGCGGGCCTTGGCGCTTGGTGCCGTCGAATGTCTGGCCAAGCCGACCAGCACGCAAGATTTGTACGCCAAGAATGATTTCAAAGATACGCTTATCAATATGATCCGCGAGGTTGCAAGTGCCAGAAAACCGGTTCATTCCCCGCCCCGCGACACGGGACGATTGTCGCCTGCCCCCAAAAGCACCGCGGTCGTTTCTGAACCCGTAAAATCACGCTTACACCCCCATGCACCGAAAACAATGACCTTGCGCGCCCCGCATGACGGGTTTTCGGGAAAGCCGGATGTGTTAGCCATCGGCAGTTCGACAGGCGGGCCGAATGCCCTGTTTAAATTACTGGCAACGCTTAGAGGCATTGACGTTCCGATTATCATCACCCAACATATGCCGCCGACATTCACCCGTATTCTGGCCGAACATATCAAGATGCAGACCGGACTTTCCGCAGTCGAAGCGGAAGACGGGATGCCATTGGTTGCAGGACGTGTTCATGTCGCACCCGGCGGGTTCCACATGTTGATTGAACGCAAGGGTGCCACCCCTGTCATTAAAATTGATAATGGCCCACCGGAAAATTTCTGTCGTCCTGCCGTTGACCCTATGTTGCGCAGTGCCGTGAAGGTTTTCGGCAATAAAGTCATGACCGTTATTCTGACCGGTATGGGAAGCGACGGTATGTTGGGGGCCAGAGAAGTGATTAAAGCCGGCGGACGCGTCATATCCCAAGACGAAGCCACCAGCGTTGTGTGGGGAATGCCCGGGGCGGTTGCCCTTGACGGGTCATGTTCCGCAGTCTTACCACTTGATGACATCGGGCCCTGGCTCCGAAAATCATCCTTGCGTCTCCCTTAAGGAAAAGGATAAAACAAAGCCATGAAAGTTGCCGATTTCGAACTTTATAAATCTCTGCTCTACGATAAATCAGGTTTAGTGATTACACCTGACAAATCCTATTTGCTGGATTCGCGCCTGACCCCGATTGCCAAAAAATGGAATTATCCGACACTGGATATGATGACCCTGCAATTGCGCGCCATCCCCG
>DMIT01000204.1 GCA_003452275.1 Rhodospirillaceae bacterium
GTTTCCACATAGTCATATGTTTCTTGCGGGTAATAGGTTTTCCCCATCACCGTATAAGGTTTGCCGACTTTCAGAACACCTTGCGATGCCTTATCCGTTGTCGGTGGGCGATTGAATTTTTTATACATCGCCGATCCGAATTCGATTTCCGAACAGGCCGTCATCGACAATGTTGCAACACATAAAAGGAGTATCGAAATAAAATTTTTCATTTTTTCTTTCACTGATTATAATTGCCATCGGCAGAGTTATCGCGCATGACCGCGTTTGATGAACCTTGCGCAACATAGTCGGACAGTAAGCCCACCGTCAGCGCGAAATAGTTTGACCGGTTCCATGATTTAATAACGTCAAAATTTTTGGTCACGATATAATAACGCCCTTCGCCCCCATCCGGCACCACCAGTTTCAGCGGGGTTGCCGCAGGAATAGCGGGCGGGCGTCCCTGAAATTTTATACCGGATCGCAACCATTGTTCATACGGCATGACCTGATCGGGCGCAAACTGGTGCAAATTAGCTGTCGGAATAACTTGCCATCCCCATTTGAGATTGGGATTCCAGCCATTCTGATTCAGGTAATTGGCGGTCGATGCAAAAATATCGGACTGGGTTTTCCAAATATCTTTATGCCCGTCCCCGTTAAAATCCACGGCATATTTGCTCCAACTGGACGGCATGAACTGGTTCTGTCCCATCGCCCCTGCCCATGACCCTTTGAAATCTTCGCGGGTGATATGTCCGTTTTGCAAAATCAACAGCGCCGTCACCAATTCGGTCTTAAAAAATTCCGAGCGACGCCCTTCCCATGCCAAAGTCGCCAAGGCCTGAATCAGGTCGAACCCGCCTGTATTTTTGCCGTAGCTTGTCTCTAGCCCCCACAATGAAACGATCATTTCCGGCGGCACGCCATAACGGGATGATACAGTGTTCAACAATGGCCTGTTTTGCACCAAGGCCGCACGCCCGTTATCGATACGCGCCTGATTGATGACTTTTGATAAATAGACGGCAAAACCTGCTTTGGCGCGTTCGGGCTGTTTCTGATCCAGTTCGATCACGCGGTCATTGGGGACGACATTCTGAAAGGCCGTGTCAAATGTTTGCGCAGACACTCCGCGTTGTAACGCTTCGGGCCTGAATGTTGCCACCCATGACGGGAAATCATCGGCCCTGACGGGATGATGAATGACCAGAAGCGTCAGAAGAAACAGGCAATGGATCAATGGTTTCATTCGATTTAATCTTTCCACTTAAATGATAGGCCATGATACCTATCATTTCCTTGGCGGCAATCTGTAATTTGTACATATTCGTCAGAACCTCGAAATTGGGGATAAGTTTATAGTCCCCTTCGGTCAGATACCCCGCAGGATAAGGAATAACGTCCCATCCGTTGGATACGAATGTCTCGACAGAGCGTTGCATATGAAAAGCAGACGTCACCAGCAGCCAGATTTCTCCCTTTTGCGGATGCAGCTTTTCTTTTGATAAATTCATATTTTCGAACGTATTGCGGGATTCCCCCTCATAGATAATGCGCGATGTGTCAAACCCCAGATGTTTCAATAGCTTATCCAATTCGACAGCTTCGCTGGACAAGGATTTCTCGTATTTTCCATTGCCGCCGGTAAAGACGATCTTGGCCTTGGGGTAATGCTGCATCAGGAAAATCATTTCGGTGACGCGGGAGGCATGTTCGTTCAATTGCCCCTGCCCCCAGGCCAGCGATTTTTTAAAATCAATCGCCGCCCCCAGAATAATCACCCCGTCCACATGCGCCGGTAAGGCGGTCATCACCGGATAGCGGGCTTCCTGATAGACTAAGAGATTATGCCCGACGGGAAAGAACCCGCACAGCACCAGCAAAGCGATTCCCGTTCCCATCACCCGCTGCCCCCATGTGAACCGGCGCATTACAAACCCGCCGCAGATCAAAAGAGAGATAAAGGTCAAAGGGGTAAAAATAGCCCAGAATATTTTGGACAGCACAAAAAACATCATCCCCTCACCCCGAACCGGTTTCGCGATTCGTAAATCTTGCCCCCTGATATAGTCATTCGCCAAATTAAGCAGGTTTTAACGCACTGACAAGACGCAATAAAAAACTATAGACGAACCGTGATAAATTCTGTAGAACCACCTCTGATTTCACCGCAAAAACACTAAAAAACGGATGAGTGGCAGAGCGGTTGATTGCACCAGTCTTGAAAACTGGCGTGGATGCAAGTCCATCGTGAGTTCGAATCTCACCTCATCCGCCATCCCTCCCAAAAGCCGAAGCCCGCAAGAATAAGTCGCCACGTTGGATAAGACCGTCGTTTCCATGGCGGGACAGAGTCTTTTGACCGCATCTATCAGTTCGTTCCCGAAAATTTTATCGGAGGCGAATGTCCTGACTGACATGCAAAAAACGCATAACTTGTTAAAATATTAAGCAAAATCAATATAAAAACCAATTTCGATACGCACCGTAAAGAATCTTTGCTTTATATACCCAAAAGGATATATATTCTTAAGTGTTCATTAGAATTTATCACAAACTTATGGAGTCTATCATGTCCCTGACAATGACCAAGTTTAGAGAATCCGCGAAAACCATCAGCATGGCCCTTTTGACAGCCACTTTCTTTGCCGCCAATGCCAATGCCGCCGAGCCCGCAAAATTCGTACAGGTCGCCGACCTAGACCTGAGCAAACCGATCCCGAGTGGCATATGCGTTAGAGATGATGCCCAAGGAAAGGCATTTGATAAAATAGAAGCTATTAAGAAAGCTCGCGGACAATACAATGTCATAGAAGCTAACCGCGTTGGAAGAACTGATGCAAACGGCAACGCTTATGCTGAAATTGCTTTTACGTCCAATCTCAAGGCTAGCGAAACAAAAGGGTGGATGGGTGAAGGCTATATGATACTTAGTAATGCGCCTAAAGGGCAAAATGGGAGCGAGTACTGCGCTTCTACAAATATTTCAACAGGATTGGCAAGCGCGATTAATGGAAAAAAAGTACCTGATGTGGTTGACAAAGGCGACCTGGGACAGGCCTTAAATAATCTTATGAAAGCCGATAAGAAGGTGGGTTATGTTGCCGTGACAGGCAAGGGAACTCTAATAGCCGTAAACTTTAATTACAAAACAGGGAAAGGCGGTTACGAACTGGCCGATGGTGGGGGAAATAACCCCTTGCCACTTCCCCTTGTGGATGTAGAATACTCTTCGGATTTGCCTTTAGCCTATCAAAAAGCATTGGGTATTCCGACAGACAGAATAGCCGCGATACCATCATCAGGCCAACTGATGGCAGCAGCACCCAAACCATAAAATTTAGGATTTGAAAATTATGCCCTTGCCCCCATGGACAAGGGCATTTTTTGTGGAGCGACAACCGAAACTGCGGGTTGAGCAATTTGAAGTTGGGTTGTTTCATTCTCTGCAACTAATTGTGAGGCCACAGGCCCGAATTCTTGCCCTATTCTGGGGGCAGAAGGAAAGTAATCATACATAGGTGAAACTGTTCGCGAAGATGGCTCAGAAGGAGACACAGAAACAACCCTAGCGTCTTTTTCATTCTCTTGGGGAGAGTGAGGATCTTTATCTACTAACTCTGTCTCGGGAAGAACAATAAGATCATCACTCTTTTCTGCTGTTTGTAATTTCTGAACAGAAGCTTGCATATCCTGAACTTTATCCTGTTGCTGTTGTACAGTTTGGACCATTCTATCCCCAAATGCGAAAAACGAGTAATTCCAAGGTTTATAGGAAGGAAGTTTATCGCATGAAACCCAAACATCATACACATTTATCACTGTCGGAGCGACGTCAAATTTATGTTTTGCTCGGCAGGAAGGTTCCTTTGTCGCAAATTGCGACTATTCTGGGACGTCATCACTCAACCATCTATCGCGAAGTTCAACGAAACACCTATTGGGATGACGATCCGTTTATATCTGGATATTTCCACATGAATGCGCAAGAACTTTACAGACGGCGCAGGCAAAGCCTGCAAGTCTTTTTAAGGAAGACAGATTTAAAATCCTATGTGATTGAGAAGCTGAAAGTTTATTGGTCTCCTGAACAAATTGCAGGATATTTAAAACGCATGGGTGTTCAGGGATTTTATGCCTGTACCGAGACCATTTATCGCCTGATTTACAGCGATGAAGGTAAAGAACTGGGTCTGTATCGGTATCTGTTCAAAGGACGTAAGAACCGTAGGAAAAAATTGGGACGCAAACCCCGTGGCACAAGGATTCCTGAGCATCACGGGATTGCTTTCCGCCCAGAGATTGTTGCCAATCGACAAACTTTCGGTCACTGGGAAGGTGATTTGATGATCTTTAATCGCGAGCATGGGCAAACAAATCTAACATCCCTGATTGAGAGGAAAAGTCGCTATACCATTCTGGCAAAAAACTCAAACAGACGCCCTATTCCTGTTATCGGACAGATTGGAAATCTGCTCGCAAAACTTCCATCCCATGCGCGGGAGACAATCACATTTGATCGTGGGTTCGAGTTCCTGAAATACCCTATTCTTCACGAAAAGATGGGAATAAGAAGTTACTTCTGCGATCCTCAATCACCCTGGCAAAAAGGTAGCGTCGAGAGTAATAACAACCGCATTCGTCGTTTTTTACCCCGCGAAACAAAACTTGATGAACTGGGAGATTCCGATATTTACGGGATCAGCGTCATCATGAATAACACGCCACGGAAGTGTCTGGGCTTCAAAACCCCGCAGGAGGTGTTAAATGGGCATTTACAACAATCAGCTTAATTAATACTATCTGGAAATTAAATCCTTCGCATTTGAGTTAGAAAATCCA
>DMIT01000137.1 GCA_003452275.1 Rhodospirillaceae bacterium
CCCATCATGACGATGATCTATCGCCGCATCTGATCTTTGACGAAGGCCATCATGTGTTTGATGCCGCCGATAGCGCGTTTTCTGCCGCCCTGACGGGGATTGAGGCGCATGATTTACGCCGTTGGTTACTTGGCCCCGACGGCGGACGCAAATCACGCGCGCGCGGTCTTAAAAAACGGGTTGAGGATCTGATAGATGGCGATGCCGAAAGCCTGAAATCACTCGATTCCATTCTGCATCACGCAACCTTCCTGCCGACCCATGACTGGTTACAACGCGGCAAACAGGAAAATATAGTGGGCGCGGTCGAAGAATTTCTGGTGCAGATTTACCGGCAAGTATGGGCCCGCAGCGGTGAAGACCGCGACACGCCCTATTCACTGGAAACAAATGTTTTCCCGATTTCAGACGGGTTATATGATACGATTTTGCCGTTGCTGGAAAAACTCAAATCATTGCGTGCCCCGATGCAAAAATTATCGGCGCGGCTTAAACAAAAATTATCCGAAGAAACGGACGTCCTCTCCCCTGACAGCCGAAAACGCCTGGAATCCGTCTCGTCTTCGCTCGACCGCCGCCTCAGCAGTACTGTAACCCCGTGGATCATGATGCTGGAAACTTTACAGGAAGACGTGATTGACCCGAATATTGTCGATTGGATGGAAATTGAACGTATCGATGGCAAGATCATCGATGTCGGATTACATCGTCATTTCATTGACCCGACGAAAGCTTTGGCGAATGCCTTGAAACCACAGAGTCACAGCATCACATTGACATCCGCCACACTGAAAGACGCCAACGGCGAAGATTGGGACGCCGCGGAAAGCATGACCGGCGCGCATTATCTATCCGATGCACCCGTCCGCTTTTCTGTTCCCTCGCCCTATAACTACGCCGAACAAACCCGCGTTTTTATCGTCACCGATGTAAACAAAACGAGCATGGATCAACTGGCTTCCGCCTATCAGGAATTATTCAAGGCGGCCGGCGGGGGCGCATTGGGGTTATTTACATCCATCCAGCGGTTAAAATCCATTCATAAAAAGATTTTACAGCCATTAACCGAAGACGGCATCACGCTTTACGCGCAGCATATCGACGGCATTGATACGGGGACTTTGGTCGATATGTTCCGTGACGATGTTCATTCCTGTTTGCTGGGAACGGATGCGGTGCGCGATGGCGTGGACGTGCCGGGCGAAAGCCTCCGCCTCATCGCCTTCGACCGCGTCCCATGGCCACGCGCCACCATCCTGCAACGTGACCGTAAAAAACATTTCGGTGGCAGCACCTATGACGATCGCCTGACCCGTCTCAAACTGAAACAGGCCTATGGACGTTTGGTGCGCACCGCGACCGACCGTGGTGTATTCGTGATGTTCGACAACGCCATGCCATCCCGTTTGCTCAACGCGTTTCCGGAAGGCGTTCAAATAGAACGCCTCGGCATTGCCGAGGCGATTCAAAAATCCAAAGAATTTTTGGAGAATTAAGCTGCTTTCACAGCTTCCAGCATCGCAGAGACGATTTCCAGCTTGCGGTTAAGGCTTAATTTCTCAACATCGGTATCAGCCAGAGCCAAATGTTCGGTCACGTTGTGAAGTTCTGCGGTCAATTTTTCAACATTCAAATTAGCGACAGGAACAGCTTCCTCGGCCAGAACTGTGCAATTGGTTTGGGAAATATCCGCGAAACCGCCAGCGATAAAGATTTTTTCTTTTGCGCCTGTTTCGGTACGCAACACTTCAACCACACCCGGACGCACAGTGGCAACCAAAGCCATGTGGCCTGCACGAACCCCAATATCCCCCTCTTCACCCGGAATGGTGACTTGGAAAGCTTGCTCAGAAATCAATTTCTGTTCAGGGGATACGAGTTCGAAGTTGAATGTGTCAGCCATATTTTCCTCTTATAGTGGGCAGTTCGCAGTGGACAGCTACACAGTTAAAAAACTGTTCACTGCCCAATGATTACTTAATTACGCCGCTTCAGCAGCCATTTTCTTTGCTTTTTCTAACACTTGATCGATGTTACCGACCATGTAGAAAGCGGATTCAGGAATATGATCCAGTTCGCCATCGCAAATCATACGGAAGCCTTTGATGGTTTCTTCTAACGAAGCGAACACACCTGGGGAACCTGTGAATACCTCTGCCACGTGGAATGGTTGGGACAGGAAGCGTTGGATTTTACGGGCCCGCGCAACCACGAGTTTGTCTTCTTCGGACAATTCATCCATTCCCAAAATCGCAATAATGTCTTGCAGAGCTTTATAAGTTTGCAGGATTTTTTGAACATCGGTTGCGCATTTGTAATGCTCTTCACCCACAACGCGTGGGTCCAGAATACGGGAGGTTGAATCGAGTGGGTCAACCGCTGGGTAAATACCAAGTTCAGCGATTTGACGTGACAGAACAGTTGTCGCATCCAAGTGAGAGAAGGTTGTCGCCGGCGCAGGGTCGGTCAAGTNNGGAACATATACGGCCTGAACAGAGGTAATAGAACCTTTGTTAGTCGAAGTAATACGTTCCTGAAGCGCACCCATATCGGTTGCGAGAGTTGGTTGGTAACCCACAGCAGATGGAATACGACCGAGAAG
>DMIT01000018.1 GCA_003452275.1 Rhodospirillaceae bacterium
ATGATCGATTTGTCCCAGGGATTGAAGCTGATAAAAGAATTGAAATGGCCGACGCGGTCAAGATTATTCATAACACCGCAAAAGCACATAATCCCGCATTTTGGGAAAAGTGGTATTATGCGGCAAAAGAAAATCTTGATGAAGCTCTTACGATGGCAAGAAATAATATGCAAGAAAAGCCGGCGGCAACTGGCCACAGCATTGATGCCGCAATGCAAAGCCTTTTTTTTGATCGTCTTGCTCATCAGCTTTCCGCCCCCGAAAATAAATAGACAATCCCAAAAGAATTTTCTTAATGACGTTCCCTTCTTCCGGTGAAGGCTAGAATCCCAGAGGCATCTGACAAAGAAAACCCCCGATCATATCGGGGGTTTTAAAATGATAGATGCAAAAACCGATTAACCGGCGATGCTTTGCAAATCTACTTTTACGCCTGGGCCCATGGTAGAGGACAGGCTGATTTTTTTGAGGTAAACACCTTTTGCACCGACAGGTTTTGCGCGGTTGATCGCACCGATAAAGGAGCGGATGTTTTCGGCAAGTTTATCAGCTTCGAAAGAAGCCTTACCCACGCGAGCATGAACGATACCATCTTTTGCCGCACGGAATTCGACCGCACCGCCTTTGGATGATTCAACAGCTTTTTTAACATCCATGGTAACCGTACCCAGTTTCGGGTTAGGCATCAGACCGCGAGGGCCGAGGATTTTACCGATTTTGGCNNTTCATGACTTCTTCGGCGAGGTCGTCAGCACCGACAAGGTCAGCACCGGCTGCTTTCGCTTCGGCTGCTTTCGCATCTTTTGCGAAAACGGCCACGCGAACGACAGCACCGGTTCCGTGTGGCAGTTCAGTCACGCCACGGACAACCTGATCGTTCTGTTTCGGATCAACGCCGAGATTCATCGCAATTTCGATGGTTTCAACGAATTTGCGTTCTTTCGCCGCCGTCAACAAAATACCCACTGCATCTTCGATGGAATAGAATTTTGTACGGTCAACAAGAGCATTGTTCTTTTTAGATTTTTTACCGATGTGCGCCATATTATGCCTCCACCACTTCGATACCCATGGAACGGGCAGAACCTTCAATCATCAACATTGCGCCTTCAAGGTCATTTGCGTTGAGATCAACCATTTTGGAGTTGGCAATTTCAGCCACTTGTTTCCTGGTAATTTTACCAACGAAACCACCTTTACCAGGTGTCTGGGAACCCTTGTCCTTTTTCGCCGCTTTCTTGATGAAATAGGTGACAGGAGGGGTTTTCAGGATGAATGTGAATGAACGGTCTTCGAACACGGTGATCACCACAGGAATTGGCATCCCTGCTTCCATCTCTTGTGTCTTGGCATTGAATCCCTTACAGAATTCCATGATGTTGACACCGTGTTGTCCAAGTGCAGGCCCGATAGGTGGTGAAGGGTTTGCCTTACCAGCTGGAACCTGAAGTTTAATATAGCCTTTTACTTTTTTGGCCATGATATCCTCCGGTTAGGGTTTGAGGTTCGTGGTGCGGCTCCGTCTGGCAGAAATGTTTAACGGACGACCTTCCACAACAATCAGGGGGTTATAAGGATTTTTAATGGGTAACGCAAGGAAATTATTGTCTTTTTTTCACTTCCATGTAGGATAGAAAATCTTAGGATTATCTCAATTTATGGCCAGCCTTATACTTTTAAAAATTATCGGGGGCGTTTGCCTTCTTCTCTTCGGACTGAAACTGGTCAGAAGCGGTGTGACGCGCGCCTTTGGTGTGCAATTACGAAAAATAATATCCATTGCCACCCGCAACCGTGTGACCGCGATGCTGGCAGGGGTCGGGGTGACCGCCCTGCTGCAAAGTTCGACCGCAACCACAATGATTATCTCCTCTTTTGCGGGGCAGGGATTGATCGCGACCACCGCCGCGCTGGCCGTCGTTCTGGGGGCCGATGTCGGGACAACGATTGTGGCACAGGTTCTGACTTTTGACCTGTCATGGCTGTCGCCGGCCCTACTGGTCGTCGGTTATATCTGTTATTCGGGCAAGGAACAGGCCGCAACCAAGCGCCAGATCGGGCGTATTCTTGTCGGTCTGGCCCTGATGCTATTGGCGCTTTCCATTATCAAACTGGAGGCCTCCCCCCTCAAAACATCGGACACATTACCGTTGATCCTCAACCCGCTCGACTCTGATCCGATTCTGGCGGTACTGCTCGGCATCATCCTGACCTGGGTCTTCCATTCCTCGCTCGCGATTGTCCTGCTGCTGATGTCGATGGTGGGGGCCGAGATTATCCCGATCCATCTCTCGTTAATGATGGTATTGGGTGCCAATGTCGGAAACGTCATCGCCCCGCTCATGTCATCGCTCAAAGACCCGCCGCAAGCAGCGCGTATTCCTGCCGGAAACCTGATTATGCGCCTTACCGGTGTTTTCCTTGTTCTGGCGTCTTTTAAATTCCTGATGCCCCATATCCATTATCTGGGAAAGACCGAGACATCCATCGTCATTAATTTCCACATGGCCTTTAATATCTTTGTGGCGATCCTGTTTTTACCATTTCTGGATGTCGTCACCCGTCTGGTCACCATGGCCATTCCCGACAAGCAAAATCATCAGGATGATTTAAGCCGCCCGAAATATCTGGATGACCGCGTTCTTGAAACACCGACCGTTGCCCTGACCAACGCTGCGCGCGAAGTATTGCGTCTGGCCGACATGACCGACCAGATGTTGCAACTCGTCTGGCAAAGCTTCCAGAAAAACGACCTGTCGATCTTTGATAAAATCCGCGACATCGACAACGTGGTCGATAAACTTTATAAACTCCTGAAAATCTACCTCGTGCGTATCACGCAGGAAACTATGAACGATGCCGAGGGAAAACGACACTTCCAGATTCTGACCTTTGCCACCAATATCGAACATGTGGGCGATATTATCGACCGTAACCTGATCCCGCTGGCCGAAAAGCGCGTCCGCGCGAAAGTCGATTTTTCTGCCGATGGCAAAAAGGAACTCGACCATTTGTTCCAGCTGGTCATCGACTCGGTGCGTCTGGCGCAAACCGTTTTTATTTCAGGAGATGCCCGTTTGGCCCGTCAACTGGTCGATGATAAAGCCATCATCAAAATGGCGGAACGCAATGCATCGGTCAACCATCTGGGCCGTCTGCAACGCGGCGTGCCGGAAACAATGGCCACCAGTGATTTGCACATGGATATCATCCGTGACCTGCGCCGCATCAATTCATTGATGACAGCCATCGCCTATCCGATCCTTGACGATGCCGGGGAAATGGGCCGGACGGCAGTACCATCCCCCGCGCCATAAAAATCTGGAGACATCTTTTATTTTACAGCCGGGATTCTCCCAACACCCAACGCATGATATCTGAGTGTAAACTGGAATTCAAAAAATCACCACAGAGTACACAGAGGCCACAGGGAAGAATTATAGAGATTTGTATTCCGTTTATCATTTACACTTATACCCTCTCTTTTTACGCGAAGGTACGAAGTCACGAAGTCTTTTTATTTTATTCCGTGCTTCCTTCATTGTTATTGCAGGGCTTTATGCCCTATGCTTATCAATCATGACGGGCTTGGGGAAACATAAGATGGGACATTGCTCGCAACGGATTCCGCATCTTTCAGAATACCGGTCAGCACAAGACGCGGATCAATCTCTCTGAGAATGGAGATTGCATCCTGTGCCGTCAATAATGGTTGTGTCAGGAAAGTCTCGGCAGCCCCTTTGGCATCCATAGCTTTATCAATGAGCCAATCAACCCGAGTGCGCTTATCCAGATTATCTGCGGATAATGAAAACAACCCGTCCATGGTGGTTAACAAATCATCCATCCGCACCCTTGCCGCAAAATGGTGCTGATTGGTTGTGGTGGCTGACAATATACGCGCCACACGATCTTTCCACTGGTTGATTTTTGCTTCGGTTGCCTGGATATTTTCAGCGGACAAAGCGCGGGAAACCGTTTGTTCGTCAATTGTGCCATTCTGTTTCTGTACCCATGACATGAGTTCACGCTGTTCCCTTGTCAGAAAGATATTGGCTTCGCAGTGGCATGGCTGCTGGGCCCGGAAAAGAATATGTGGTCGGAACTCGGATTTTTTATTGGTATCTTTCATCAGCTCTTGCAGACGTTCGGGAACATCCCTTATCTCGCGCAAGATATTGGGAATAGCAAAACGGATATCCCCGTTCCGTCCCATTTCGTTATAATTTTCACCGCTATAGCCCAGTTCCTGCAGCACAGGTGCCAGCTCGAGATATTCCGCCACCATATTTTGTAACCTTGCGATTCTGATATCAATATCTTCGGCTTTCTCCCTGCTCTCAGAAAATAGAAAAGACCATCCGGAGGGTCGGTCGATTGTCAATGCGGCAATCAGATCTGTGATGTCCGTATTCTGGGCAGAGAGCCGTTCGACAATCACTTTTTCGGACCCGCTGAAGCGTTTATCTATCACATCGAAAATATGCCCCGCAAAAGCTCTGAGCGTTTCTCTATGATCGTTGTCGATCTGTTGCAAAAGCGCGTGATGAGCGGTGAGATCGGCCAGTTCTTTGCTTCTTGTCAGGGATTCTTTCTCTTGTGTGTCCCTATAGATTGCATATCTCTGCGCAAATTTTCTGATGACATCCATCTGGTTGTGCATTGCCTCTGCAAGATTTGCACGCCCCGAATATGCGAACTTCGTTTTGATGTTATGCATCTCTGCTTCAAACGCTTCATATACCAGATGAACCTTTTCCAAATCATTATAAACAGGACGGATATCTGTCTGGGCTTCCCGAATTCTGGATTGTAGAGCAACTTTCTGCGCAGCAGCTTCCGCTTCGAAATCCCGGAAAGGGGAAGAATAGGATTCAGATCCAGATCCATATTCCCCAAAAACCGCATCTTTAAAATGATCGTCCATCATTATATTGCACCTAAAAAAAATAACTGCCAGTCCGCAATGAATGCCATTTATAACATGTTAAGGAAATATTATCAATATTATGTCATTATAAAAAGAGATATGGCGGATGAGTTATCCGAGGGGGTGGCTGTCCGTTAAATTGGCAAACTTTATAACCCATTGAAAAATCAGAAAACATCTGGCGATAACCGTGAGAGGGTTTTCTTTTTGAATTTCAGGGATAAGAGTGCTATATTTGTCACATATCATTAACCGCTTAATTAAAGGAGAAAGACAATGCCATTTGCTCAACATGCTGCATCCGTATCTGCAACCCGTAAGCAAGCTCTTCAATCCAAACATACAGCACTGGAAGACAGGTTAAATGAATTGTCACACCACCCATCCGCAAGTGATTTTGAAATTCGAAAATTAAAAACGATGAAGTTGAGACTCAGGGAAGAAATAGAACAACTGACCTGACGACTTTGTCCGAACAATATAAAAAAAAGGCTTGGTTTTTCCAAGCCTTTTTCATGTGTTTCTGTTTCAGCGTTTATAGCGTAGAGCGACCTGTCGATTTCAGGAAGTTCGAAAAGTCGAAACTGGTTTCCGATTTATCTTCGTCGCCTGCTGCCTCAGCCTCAAGTTTTGCTTTGGCTGCCGCTGCTTCGGCCACCGGATCACGCCCCAAAGCTTTCAGCCCCTTGGCAATGGACTTTTCCAATTCCTGATAAGAACATAAACCGATTTCAGCCGGATTACGCGGGTTAAGTGTCGATGAATTGGGGTGTGTGCGGTCACGAATGGCCTGAATGGTTGGTTTTGTCGTGCCCACCAATTTACAAATCTGCGCATCGGAGACTTCAGGATGGTTTTTGACCAGAAAGGCAATCGCATCCGGTTTATCATTACGACGGGCAACCGGTGTATAACGCGGCCCCTTGGCACGCACCTTGAGCGCAGGGCCATCACGTTTGATAATTTTCAGGCTGGCATTGCTGTCTTTTTCACAACGTTCGATTTCGGCAGCGGTCAGCTCACCAGCCAGAATCGGGCTTTCGCCGATAATGCCGCGTCCGACTTCTTCGTCTGCCAATGCCTGCACTTCTACAACGTGCAGTCCGGTATAATCAGCGATCTGGTCGAAGGTCAGTGTGGTATTGTCAACCAGCCAAACAGCACTTGCCTTTGGTTTCAGTGGTTTTGATGTATCGAGTTCAGCCATTTAAATGCTCCTTTAAGCTCGAGAGAAATATGTCCCCCATAGGTCTTCCTCTTCGCCATCCGTCCCTGCGGATGACCACCGGTTAAAACCTGTGTTGATGGGAATAGGTAGGAATATAAGCAATTTTAAAAAAAAGTATAGTTTTTTCTTGTTGATAATATGAAAAAACTATACTTCATCCGGCCTAAGGAAACTGTTTCCGCATTATTTTGGCGGCTTCGACCATATTGATTAAAGCTGGCTTAACCTCTGCCCAGCCACGGGTTTTTAAACCGCAGTCAGGGTTCACCCAGATTTGAGCAGAATCAAGAACGGTCGATGCCTTTTCCAGCAATCCAACCATTTCTTCAACCGTTGGAATACGCGGCGAATGGATATCATAGACACCGGGGCCGATTTCATTCGGATATTCGAATTCGATAAAGGCTTCGAGCAATTCCATTTGTGAACGCGATGTTTCAATAGAAATAGAGTCTGCATCAAGCGCCGCAATCGACCCGATAATATCATTAAATTCTGAATAACACATATGGGTATGGATTT
>DMIT01000032.1:0-9958 GCA_003452275.1 Rhodospirillaceae bacterium
TTTCCAAAAAGGTTTCGAATATTTAGGAAGCCTTAAAGGAGATAAAAAAGCCGAAGCTCACCTTGAATCCTTCCTAGGGAAAAGCGCTTATCGTAATACAAAAAGCTTCCGTGAAAACCATCCGATAGCATCCGTTGTAGCTCCGCTAGTTGTGGCTGGTAGTTTAATTTATCAAGGCTTAGAAAGCGACAAAGATAAAAATGACGATAATTTGTCTTTAGGACAACGTATTGTTTACAACCTTGCAAAATTGAGAACCTCTACTGCAAGTGGAACAGTGCCTTTGTTAGGCGTTAACTTTGGTGATAAATATGCCAAGGAAGTACTTGGTCGTAGCACAAATGACCCTGTCGATTTGGCATTGCAAGCAAGCCTTAAAGAAAGCATGTCTAATAAAGTAGCAGCAGATACACGCATTGGAACAACTGCAGCCGAACAAACTCAAGCAGAGGCTTTAACGGCTCCACCTGCAAACCTAGGACAGTTTTATAGAGACAATAATAAAGCTAACCCTTCCGGTGCAGGAGCATCTGCAAAAGTGGATGTTTCTAGCAAAATTAAGCAATTGGAAGAGGATTCTTATGTTACTTCCGACGAAGCAACCAGCTTAAGCAAAGCTTGGACGGCGGCGGCAAAGAAACCAGATCCGGTCAAGACATTTGAAGCCAATGCGAAGCAGATTTTGGCTGCAAATAAAGAAATTGGCAGAGAGCCCGCACTAGTAGAAGAACTTACTTTTAAGTTGACAAAATAATGCGCTTAACCCGCTTAAAATTTGACTTTTAAGACTATTATGTGCATAATGACCGTATAAAAAGAGATAAGGCAAATCCTTAGGAAGGTGTGAAAATGGCAGGCGACAATCAAACAGGAACAACAATTACAGAACCTAAATCAGCTATGGATTTGCAACTGGTCCAAGCAAGAACAGCTGCAGCCCAAGCCGCTAGCAAATACAAAAAAGATCCTTCTGCTGAAAATGCGAATGCTTATGCATTAGCCACCATTGATGCTCTTACAATTGAACTTCAACAGTCCGTTGTTGGGGCAAACAAAGAAGGTGCGGCAGTACTTGCTAAAATGCGCCCTGAATTGCTGAGCAAGTTAAAAGGCTACCGAGCAGCATTAGCAAATTCTGCTGAAGAGAAAAACCAAACACTTAATATGGAGCTTTCTCAAAAGCAACGAGATCAGGTAGATAAGCAACAACGCGATCTCTTTGACTTATCTATGAGTGGTCAAAGATCCACCATTTCATTACTGGGAACAGCAAAAGGTTTTGCTGCCCTTTTACAAGCATTTGGTATTGATACTCGTGAATTTATGGATATGTGCGACCAAGGAATGAAAGAGGCAAAAAGCAAAGTAGAAGGTATGGATTATAAAGCCTTAGAGAAGCCAAGCAGAACCATTGACACTACTGGTGGTGAACGTCGTTTAAGTGCTGCGGAAGCAAAAATCCCAGCTGATTTAGCGGAAGCCATGGCTATCTATGATCAAGAAAGAGCTAAATTAATGGGTGCAGCAGGTAGCGGAAATCCAAAACAAACCACCACAGCAGAGCAAAAAATTTCAGAGAATAAATTTGCTCCAAAAGCAAACGAGACTTCCTATTCTACAGCTGAAGTTATTGCTGCAATTGGTAAAGATGGTTTAGCAGGTGTTAAAGCAGACCCAGCAAAACTGAAATCCACCATTGAAAAAACAGCAGCACTTGATGGAAATGCAGCTTCACTTTCATCTTCTGAATTGATTGAGCTCAACAAAAAAATGTTGGTGATCACTGGAAGCCAAGCGGCAACAGACAAAATCATGAGTGGCATTAAAAACCACCCTAATCGCCCTGATGATGGTTCTGGTACAACACCAGGACCGCAAGCTAAAGCTAATATTGCGGCACCTTCACTTGAATATAATAAATAGTAGCTCTGAAATTCCAAAACCCCGCCCAAATGGCGGGGTTTTTTGTTGGCGGTTTTTAAGAACGAACTGATAACCCTCTCTCTATTTATTCGCCCCCTATTTTTTCATATCGAAAAGTTTGCGTTTTGGCGGCGGGATGTGGTATTCTGGGAACAGAAAGATTAATTGAAGGTTAATTTTTGAAGGTTGAGAGGACTTGCGGGAGAACCCGGAGGCAACCGAAAAAGATCATAAGAAAATAAAAAATAAACAAATAGAGGTACTCAGAAAACTAAGCGGAATATTTTTAAACGAATATAACCAGAGGTGTGTGTTATGGTAGTTCATGAAATTACAACTTCCGATCTTTTTAATGCAAAATTAGAAAACGGACTGGACGATCTTGCTTTGCAAGGATTGGACAAAGATCAGATTCAAGATATTAAAGACTCTGCCCATTTTATTATGGCCAGTATATATTTGAAACTGGCTCGACTGCGGACGGGGATGCCGTTTGAAAAAGTCAGGGATATCTTTGACAGATTGGTCGAAACAGGCTATACCCCCCATCTATTCGGAAAGGCGATACAGCCCCAAACCGAAATCCATTCAAAAGCTCAAGCATTTCTAAAAGATTTTGCCCATTTCGCGGGCGACACCGTTATCCAACAGCAACAAGGAATGAACAATATGCAGGCCCAAGATCACGCACGCAGAAAGCGGGAATTGACCGGTTTAATTCCCACCGACCAACAGGTTGCGGAAGTTGATACCAATCCTGAAAACAAGCAGTTCGCGGCAGAACTGACAAACACAGCGAATGCGATTGAAGGCGCATTGGTTGCGGGAGATGTGAGAGCTTATCTGAATAAAGCCTTACTTCCACGCTTTGAAAAGGTAAAGGAACAATATCACAAACGCCGCGCCGGTTATCCAACAGAGGAAGATTTTCTGAAGCAGGAAACGCCGCTCATTGATTTCACAAGCTCATTTTATGAACTGGTCGGACGCGCCCTTCACAAGGCCAGAGTTGCAGAAGCATTTGCAGCAAGAACCGAGGACTTGCGATCCTACTTTAAGGGCCGCATTGAAACATTGTCGGGTCAAGATTTGGAAGAGTTCTATACCAACCAATTGAAACCAAAATTTTTGTCCCTCTCTCTGGAGCGCCACAAATTAACAGATCCAGAACAATTGCAGGAACAAGACATGAAGATAGAGGTTATTCGTGCAGCAGTAAAAGGGGCTTTTGCCAAACTGGAATCCGAACGCGCAGCCGCTAAACAAGCGGTAACACCGACTATGGAAGAGTTACAGCGCATGGAAGCGGAAATTCCTGCGTTTGAAGAAATTGTCATTGAATCACCTTCTCTCAAACAGATGCAAGATGATGATCTACCCGTGTTAGAAGAGATCGTTGTTGACATTAAACTGCCTGATCGCGAACAAGCACAAGCAGCAAAGGACATGATCGTAGGAGTAGACGGTCTTCCTGTATTAACCGATGTTGTCGAGATGCCATCATCCCCACCAGTGCAAACAATGGCTACGGCTGCGCCGGTGGCAAAGCCGGAAAAAGCCGGCTTCCTGAAAAGAGCTTTCGGAAAAGCGGTGGCGCAAGCTGCGGCAGTGATGGCCTCTATCGGCTTGGCCTTTGCCCTGTCTGCCGGAGGAACGAAAACATCCGACGACGTACCACAGGCACCCACACAATCAGCAGAGCAGGCAGCAGCGCGTCCGCAAAATCCTGACCTTTCCCCACCATTGAAGATCTCGCCTGCGGCCACTGAGGAGAAAGAGACAAGTCTTCCAGAAGCCAAAGCCCCGGCTCATGACGTGACCAGAAAGACGGTAAGGACAGCAACCGCCCATACTTCATTTGCGCCGGCTGCGCAGCCCGTCGTCGAAGAGAGCAAGTTTGAAGCTTTCGATATTTCGACATCACGCATGGGCTCCGATACATGGGAAAAAGCTTGCGACCAACTGAAGAAAAACCGTCTTGAGAACAGCATTTGCCCGCAATAAGGCAAATTCTCCTTGAAAAATGCTGCATAACCCCTTATTGAAGGGGCTATGCCGAGCACATCCTTAGACAAAATCCGTAACTTTGCCATTATCGCCCATATCGATCATGGGAAATCGACCCTTGCCGACCGCCTGATTCAATCTTGCGGCGGGCTTACCGACCGCGAAATGGTCGAGCAGGTTCTGGATAATATGGACATTGAACGCGAACGCGGCATCACCATCAAGGCCCAGACCGTCCGCCTGAATTATAAGGCCAATGACGGTGAAACCTATCAATTCAATCTGATGGACACCCCCGGTCACGTCGATTTTGCGTACGAAGTGTCGCGTTCTCTGGCCTCGTGCGAGGGGTCGTTACTGATTGTCGATTCGACGCAGGGGGTGGAAGCCCAGACGCTTGCCAACGTTTATCAGGCGATTGACAACCATCATGAAATTATTCCGGTCATCAATAAAATCGACCTGCCTGCCGCGGACGTGGAAAAAGTCCGTACCCAGATCGAGGACGTGATCGGCATCGATGCCAGCGACGCCGTCTGCGTGTCGGGCAAATCAGGCATCAATATCGATCAATTACTGGAAGCCATTGCCACGCGCCTACCCCCGCCCAAGGGCGATGCGACCGCGCCGACCAAGGCGTTGCTCGTCGATAGCTGGTATGATTCCTATCTGGGCGTGGTGATCCTTGTCCGCGTCATGGACGGGTATCTGCGCAAAGGCATGAAAGTGCGGTTTATGGGCACAGGGGCCACGCGCGAGATTGACCGCGTCGGGATTTTCACACCGAAACATATCGTGATTGACGAGCTGGGGCCCGGCGAAATGGGCTTTATCACCGCCGCGATCAAAGAGATTTCCGAGACAAAAGTCGGTGATACAATTACCGAAGAACGCCATGCGGATAAAGTGACCCCGCTGGCCGGTTTCAAACCGTCCATCCCGATGGTGTTCTGCTCCCTCTTCCCGATTGACAGTTCAGAGTTTGAGAAACTGCGCGATAGTCTGGGACGTCTGGCCCTCAATGACGCATCGCTCCATTATGAACAGGAAAGCTCGCAAGCTTTGGGCATGGGGTTCCGTTGCGGCTTCCTTGGCCTCCTCCACATGGAGATTATTCAGGAACGTCTGGAACGCGAATTTGATCTCGACCTGATTCCGACCGCGCCATCCGTTGTCTATAAGCTGGATTTGACCGATGGATCAAAACGCGAGATTTACAACCCTGTCGATATGCCCGAAGTCACCCGCATCAAGGCGATTTACGAACCGTGGATCAAGGCAACCATTTTGACCCCCGATGAATATCTGGGCGGGTTGCTGAAACTGTGTGAAGAACGCCGCGGTAAGCAGATCAACCTGTCCTATGTCGGCAACCGCGCGATGATCGAATATCATCTGCCGCTCAACGAAGTGGTGTTCGATTTTTATGACCGTTTGAAATCCATCTCCCGCGGTTATGCCAGCTTTGATTACCATGTCGATGAATTTATCGAAGGCGATCTGGTCAAGCTGGATGTGCAGGTCAATCAGGAACCGGTCGATGCCCTGTCGATGATCGTCCACCGGTCGCAAGCCGAACGCCGTGGCCGCCATTTATGCGAACGCCTCAAAGACCTGATCCCGCGCCAATTGTTCAAAATTGCGGTACAGGCCACGTTAGGCGCCAAAATTATCGCCCGCGAAGACATCTCGGCCATGCGCAAAGACGTCACCGCGAAATGTTACGGCGGCGACGTATCCCGCAAACGCAAACTCCTCGACAAACAAAAAGAGGGTAAGAAAAAGATGCGCCAATTCGGCAGCGTCGAAATCCCCCAATCCGCATTTATCGCCGCCCTCAAAATGGGGGATGAGAAGTAAAATTCTCAATCTTTTCGCCATTGACAAAGCTACAGATTGTAGGCACTGGTTTGCGCCTAACAAAGGGGAAAACCAATGAAAAAACTGTTATTGCTTACTATATGCATTTCTTTAACTGCTTGTGCAGACCATTCGGACAAAATTAAACCGTCTTATGTGTCTCCGCTTCAATATAGCGACTATTCCTGCTCTCAAATTAAAGGCGAATTATCTCGTGTAGGTCGTAAAATGAATGAAGTTGCGGGAATTCAGGATAAAACAGCTTCAAATGATTCTGTAGCAATGGGAGTTGGTTTAGTTTTACTTTGGCCTGCACTCTTCTTTATTGATAACTCTGACCAGCATGTTGAACTAGCGCGCCTTAAAGGTGAGTTTGATGCTTTAGAACAGGTTGCGATCCAGAAGAATTGTACTGTAGCAAAAGAAATACAAGCAATCAGAGCTGAAGACGCCGCCAGAAAAGCTGCACAAAATCAGCCTGCTCATAGAGCCGTTAATAAATAAATCTTGACGCTTTAATCTAAGCTTTTAAAAAGCCGAATGTTATCAACAGCATTCGGCTTTTTATTGCTTAATCTTCTGTATATTGCCTGCACAAAAAGCTGCAAAGAACTGGAATAATAACGCCTATAAAGGCAGTGAAGATCATCAAAAATATCGCCGCCCTCAAAATGGGGGATGAGAAGTAGCTATTTAATGCTCTTCTGCTCTGTAACAGGCCTATCCGTTTTATTTCTGGCGATAAACATGGAAGGTTTTTTGGTGGGGGTAGAGGGTTTTCACCGAGATGATGTCGTCGGGTTCCCATCCGTCGCCCAGTTTGAAGCGGTTGGAGGTGACGAGGGTGCCGGGTTTTAATTCCTCATGCAGTTTCTTCCCCATGGATTCCATCTGGAAGATGGTTAAATACATCACGACGGCATTAGCGTGCCCCAGATGATAGCTGAAGAAATCCTGACTGACATAGTCAATATTTTTAAGTCTATAGAGCTTTTTGAAGCCGTTTGCCCACAGAAGCGCGGTTTTGGAGATTTCCAGCCCGATAATGCGTGCCTCCGGCAAAGCCCGCGCGATGTCACGGGTGAAAAGCCCGTTTCCCGACCCCATATCGACAATGGTAAAGGGTTCGGGGCCGCTATGTCTGGCATATTCTGCTTTCAGTAATGCTATGATACGTTTGCGGATGGCGGGGGCCGTCCGGATATTAGGGATTCCTTTGTTAAAGATCAAAGCATAGGCATCCCATAACAGGACAAACAGGAAGATCCAGCGCAAGACATTATCGACAAACCATTTGATCGTCACTGTGCTTCCTCCCTTGAAAGACAAATGAAGCTTTTCATTATACAGGCCGTCACCATACCATAGGCTTGGGCGTCACATATCCCCCTTTTTGACCGGCGATCAAAATAATTGCGGTTTTACTGGACTCTTCGCCTGCGGCACCCTAAATTCCATCTTATGATTGGATTTATATTGCGATTTCTCAAAGGCATTATTCTGGGATGGATCATGTCATTGATCTTTTTTCTGGTCAAACGTATGCTGGCCAAAGCCTTTGGCGCGGATATGCTTGATCCGCAGGCCCATAACCGCACCACACCCCAGCAACGCCCCTCTTCTTCCCAACCCTATTCCCGGCACACCGCCAATCAAAACACTTTGGACGTCGTTGAAACCATGTGGGTGGGCATGAGTGCGGATCAACTGCGGGCAGCTTTCGGAGTGCCGCTTTCAAAAGAAAATATTGCAGGGGGCGAAGTATGGATCTATGCCAACCTGAACGGTCAAGGCGTGCAAACAGCGATTACCATTCAAAATAATCTTGTCGCCCACTGGCAGGACATTCGCACCCCACCATCTTCCAGAGCATCGCCTTTATAAGCGGCTTGTGCCCCTTGCCTATTGCAGCGAATAATTCTATCCTTGCTCAGACGTCCAATGACCGGAAAGCTTTTGCTATGCAATCATCACCCCCCAATTGTCGTAATATTAAAGTTCCATTCCTGTGGATCACTCAAAAATTAACCACGAAGTTCACGAAGAAGAATAAGAAACACGAAGCTTTATTCCTGTCTGTGCCTCCCTCTGTGGTAAAATCCTCTCTAAAACTCCCCGTCATTCCAGCGAAAGCTGGAATCCAGAAAATCTGGATGCAGGCGCAAACGGCAACATTCTGGATTGCCGCGTCGCTATCGCTCCTCGCAATAACGTCAGGGGTGGCTGTGGCGGCGATCAATATTCCCTTTACCATCAATCTGTCTGAAACTGTGACAGTCACCGGAACACCCCGTATTTCTGTCGATGTCGGCGGAAACCAACGTTTTGCAAATTATACTTCAGGCACTGGCACCAATGCCCTCACCTTTACCCTCTCCCCAACCATCGGTGATGTTGATCTCGATGGGATCACTGTTTCATCACCCATTGATCTCAATGGCGGAACCATCAAAGACACATCAGGCAATGATGCCACTCTCACTTTTACCCCGCCCAATACGGCAGGCATTAAAGTTAACTATCCATCTCTCGGCATGGATTTTACCAACGGAACAGCAGGGCGATATACTCTTAATGGCACTGCCTATAATGATCTATCTTCTTTCCTCACTGCCTCAGGCGGAACCTTCGCACGTAACAGCATTGCGACCTATTATGATTCAACGGGCATTCTGAAAACAGCATCCGCCAACACCCCGCGCTTTGATTATGATCCGGTCACTCATGCCGCCAAAGGTATCCTCATCGAGGAAAACAGGACGAACATTATACGTTCATCAGAGGCCTTCTCGGGAACAGGATGGGTCGTTGATGGAGCAATATTAAACGTAGGAGGAACTACGCCCTCTGGTGGAAGCAATGCAACATCGATTTCTAAAGGCTCCGGAAATAATAGAATTTATTGTTTTGATAACTCTGGTGTAACTGGCTCAAAGATATTTTCAATTTTTGTTAAATCAAATGCAGGAAACACATTTTCAGTTTCAGCAGTAGGTGGCTTATCCCCCTCTGGCATAACCAGTATAAATACTTCAACAGGAATGATTACCAGCTCGAATCCGGCTACCACAAGCACTGCAATAGGGAATGGTTGGTTTCGTCTTACCATTCAGGTATCAGTGCTTACAGCTAGTGGAAACTCTACCTATTGGCAGATATCTGGCCCGTTAGATAGCATATTTATTTGGGGCGCACAATTCGAACAAGGCACATTCGCCACTTCCTACATCCCCACAACCACAGCAGCGGTAACACGGGCGGCGGATATTTTATTAGTCCCCATGCAGCCAGCCATCGGCATAACAAGCGGGACATCTTTTATTCATGGAAATCTGGGGCGCGGAGGCTATCAAATTGCAGGAAACAGCGTTTATTTAGATTTGCTGGGTACCGATAATACAGGAATGGCTGGCTTTGCCAGAAACTCAACAGGAAATATATTGGTAGCGCCCCCCCTTAGCGGAAAATCAAAATTTGCGGCGGCTTACGGCGGCGGGAAATCATATACAATCGCCGATGGCGGGCCGATCAATTCTGCGAATGGCATTCCTGACCTTTCATCAAACTCGATACTCCATCTGGGGACTAAATTTGATGCGGGTGCAGCTTTTATTAACAATACAATCCGTCGCTTTAATTATTATCCCTTATTGCTGGAAAACACACAACTACAGCTTTTGACCCAGTAAAGGCCGCCGCACAAATACATAATAAAACAATAAAATAGCCAAAAAACTGCTAATCATCTTGGTAAACGGGCTGGGGAATGTTAAAAGAAATCTCAAGAAACAGAGAGAGTCTTTATGTCCAAATTTGCACGCCTCAATCCGTCTGCGCCGCTGGTTGCCTCAAGCATTGCCATTAGTTTTATTGCAATTTGCCTGTTGGTTTTTGTCCTGAACCAAGCCCGCGCCATTATCATTCCTTTCGTGATTGCGGTCTTTGTGTGGTATCTGATTAATGCGATTGCGCGCGGCATCAGCCTGATTCCGGCGATTGGCCCGATGATTCCGCGTTTTACACGGTTTACGCTGGCGATTTTGGCCTTATGCGCGATGTTGGCGGGAATTGGCACCCTTATCAGCCGCAATATCGCCGACGTGATAACCGCCGCCCCGCATTATCAGGAAAATTTCCAGCCCATCATCCAGAAAGTCATTCTGTGGTT
>DMIT01000032.1:10109-13933 GCA_003452275.1 Rhodospirillaceae bacterium
CAATCGACCGAAGATCAGGTACGGGTTATCATTCATAAAATCGACGTGCGGATTCAACGCTATATCGGTATCAAATCATTGGTCAGCGCCATTGACAGCATTTTGACCTATTTTATCCTGTCCTATTTCCACGTCGATTTCGCGGAATTCTGGGGGTTAATGGCGTTCTTCCTGCATTTTATACCCTATGCGGGATCATTTATCGCCCTGACCCTGCCCTCCGCCATTGCCCTGATCCAGTTTGGCGACCCTGCCGTTTTTGCGATGGTTCTGGGATGCCTGTGCCTGTCTCACGCTTTCCTCGGGCATGTGCTTGACCCTTACCTGATGGGCAATAATTTGAACCTCAGCCCGATTTTCATTATCTCGTCCCTCGCTATGTGGGGAATGGTCTGGGGAATTCCGGGGATGTTCCTGGCGGTTCCGATTCTGGCGATTATCACCATTATCCTGTCGCAGTTCCCGAACACGCGGCCTCTCGCCATTCTCATGTCGAAAACCGGAGTCTTGCGTGATAATTAATATTCAGAGGGCCGGAAAATACTATTCTGTACTATCAGAAGAATCCTGTTTAGATAAAGCCTATATATTTTAAGGAGTAAACCATGTCTGAAAATAAAGTTGCCCATAAATATGATGACCTCACCGACGATGTCACGCAGTCACAATCGCCGTTGCTGGTGGAACGCCATGTTTATAAACCGTTTTTATACCCGTGGTGTTACGAAGCATGGTTGACCCAGCAACGGATTCACTGGCTGCCCGAAGAGGTCCCGCTGGCCGAAGATATCCGCGACTGGAAGAAAACATTGACCGAGGCCGAAAAAAACCTGATGACCCAGATTTTCCGCTTCTTCACGCAGGCCGATGTCGAGGTCAATAATTGCTACATGAAACATTACTCCCGCGTGTTTGGCCCTGTCGAAGTGCAGATGATGCTGGGGGCGTTCGCGAACATGGAAACGGTTCATATCGCCGCCTATTCCCACTTGCTCGATACACTCGGGATGCCGGAAATAGAATATTCCGCTTTCATGCAATATAAAGAAATGAAAGACAAATACGACTTCCTGCAATCGGCCAATATGTCGTCCCGTCATGATATTGCCAAAACCATGGCGATGTTCGGCGCGTTTACCGAAGGCGTTCAGCTCTTCGCGTCTTTCGCCATCCTCATGAACTTCCCGCGCTTCAATAAAATGAAAGGCATGGGGCAAATCATCACCTGGTCGGTGCGTGACGAAACATTGCACTGCCTGTCGATGATTAAATTGTTCAAATCATTTATCGCTGAAAATCCGGATATCTGGACGGATCGCCTGCGCACTGAAATCACCGATGCGGCAAAACGCATCATCGAAATCGAAGATGCGTTTATCGATCTGGCCTTTGAACAAGGTGCCGTCGAAGGTCTGGCCGGCAATGAGGTCAAACAATATATCCGCTATATCGCTGACCGCCGTTTGCAACAACTGGATTTAGAGCCTGTTTACATGATCGAAAAAAATCCATTGCCATGGATGGATCAAATGTTGAACGGCGCCGAACATACCAACTTCTTCGAAAACCGCGCCACCGAATATTCCCGCGCCTCGACCCAAGGGTCATGGGAAGATGCCTTTTCCGAAGGCGCCTTCGGCGGCAATTACGGCAAGAAATCGGCATGATCGAGATCATCAAAGCAACCCCCGAAGACGCGTCCCTTGTGGCGCGTCTTCATGTTTGGGGATGGCGCGATGGGTATGCGGGGCTTCTTCCGCAAGCCTACCTCGATTCCCTGAGCATCGCAGAACGCACCGAAAGATGGCACAAAAATCTTGCTGATGGCAGCACTCTCTGGATAGCAAACTACGATCACGAACCGGCTGCGATAATCGGCTTTGGATCACCGTTGAATCCCGTTCCTGCCGGCCTTGATAATTGTGGTGAAATCACCATGATCTATACACTGGCAAAATTTTATAGGCGTGGCATAGGCGAACAACTTTTTAATCATGCCTGCACCTCTTTGAAAGATCAGGGTTTCAAATGCTGTTATCTCTGGTGCCTCGAAGAAAATATAAAAGGCCGCTCCTTCTACGACAAAATGGGCGGAAAAATTGTTCCGGATGCTGAAGAAATTGCCCTGATTGATGGCCAGCCATTCAAAGAAATAGCCTATCATTGGGCATTATCATCCATCATATTTTGAAAAAACAAAATTTCTTGACATAATGCGAAAACATTTTTATCTTCTGCCCTTAACTTGAGAAACGAGAGAAAAGGGATTTTTTCATGGCGCCCCCAACACAACCGAATGCTACCGGTGCCCAGAATGCAAAAACAGGCATATTATCTTTGCCTAGGCAGGAAATAGTGAACGAGTTAAACCTCATTTATGCGGATGCTTGGAATAGCCACTCCGTTGATGCTCATCGTTTGCAGGATGTAATGGACGCAGCATCTTCTTCCGATTCTCAAATTGTTATCGCTGCATTAAATATTATCTATCAGTGTAACGGGCGATATAAAACAGCTTTTGAAGCCATTTTAAACAAACTGGCAGCTGACCATCATCGACCAAACGTCGCTATGGCAGCTTATAGAGCGATGACCGCTGCAACGAGCCTGGATCCATATGCGTCTACCCTTGAACAAGGATGCCAATCTATATCTAAAGAGATTGCGACTGCCGCCTTGATACCGATTTCTGAATATGCGGCCACTATGCTGCCCCCATCACTCCCTGCTGCTTTGCATTCTTCTGTTATTGCCGCGACTCAACACGCCAATAGCGGAGTCGTTATCGCGGCGCTGGATGTTATCTCTGACTGTGATGATAAAACACCTTTTGAGACCGTTATTAATCAGCACGCGCAGGATCATACGCTTCCAAACATAGCCAAAGCCGCCTATAATGCGACATGGGGGGCAACAGACCTCAGCCCATTTGCTTCTGTCCTTGAAAAGGGATGTCAATCCGCATCTCAAGAGATCGCGGCGGCAGCTTTGATTCCCATCTTTAGATGCGCGAGCAAGACTGCTTCTCTTCCCGCCGTTTTACATCCCGCTGTTATTGCTGCAACTCAACATCCCTCTCCTACAATTATTGCCGAAGCATTACCTGTCATTTACCATTGCAATGATAAAACGCCCTTTATAGCGTCATTAAACTCTTTGCTAACTCATCCGCACCGCGGAATAGTAGCGATGACGAAAGCTATTTTGCAAGAAATCGGAAACGCACTACCTCCCCCCCTCCCCTCACTCCATGGCATCCGTCTTAATTTTAATACAGAAGCAAACGGAGGCGGCGTGGATAAACACCAATCGGATGTTGTGAAGTCTATGCAAGTTATATTTGCTCAAGCTGTTAACAATCATCAGCCCGTAAATGCATTAGTGTTTTATGATGAACATAAAAGATTACCGGAAGGAAAATCTATTCCAGTCAGAATTTCTGGCGATGAGGTAGAGCAACTCTTGACTTATGTATTGCAGGGAATCGCACCTTCATGCAATCTTGCCCCCCAACAAGATGGAACATATCAGGCCACACTCACCCACCAACCGACGATATAATACATTTCCTTGATCCCTCTCCTCCACTCGCAGAGAGGAGGGGGAAAATGCAAAAACACATCTCCGCTTGACAAAATAGGTATATTATCCCAATATATAACTTGGCTGCTTGCCCTTACTCGCCCCGCATTCCTTTAGCGGGTATTCGTGCATCCTGATTTTTCCTTCTTCGAAGAGGGCAAAATCTCACAATAACAACTGCAAAACGAACTGATTAGACCAGCTATCTATTTGAATGAGAATAGAAAAATAATCGCTTTCAT
>DMIT01000073.1 GCA_003452275.1 Rhodospirillaceae bacterium
CGCGCCATAAATCTGTTCAGCATCGCTCAAGCTGTTTTCCAGACGCGATACGCCACTATGAATGGAATCCGACACACCTATCAAGCGGGTAGCCTGCTCATCCAGACTATGGCGTGTATCATCAACCTGTGTTGCAACACCACTGATTTTAGAGGACAGGTTTTCTACGGCCTCTGCCATTGATGTTTCGATGGTTTTGACGCGTTCCACAGCCCCATCGGACGAGGATTGCAATTTATCAGCGCCGGATTCAAATATCTGGTTAATTTCCTCGCCCAGCTCGGAAATTTCAGCCGATATATTTTCCCATGTATCAACACCGCGCTGCGCCTTGGTTGAAATATTTTCTGTCTGGGCCTCAATAGTTTCGGTCAATGACAATAATTCTTCGGCACGTTTGGCAAGAGACTCGCTCAAACGGTCAATATGGAACTCGGCCTTTTGCGAGACACCTGCAAAGTCACGGATTTCAGCACGCAAACCAGTGCGCGCCCGTTGAATGGCTTTGATCGAGCCGCGCGAAGCCGCAGACATTTCTGTTGCCTGTTTCATGAGGTCGCGGATGTCGTCACTGATTAAATTTGATTGGTCTGCGTTGGGAAAGAATAAACTGCGCAATTCTTCGCGCAAGGCCTGCGCATAGATATGGGCATCGCTGCGGCGTTGCCATGTGGCAAGGCACAACCATAGCATGGCAATCGGTGCCAGCACGCTTGCTACAATCCCGCCCAGAGTCAGAGGGGACGAGGTGATTGTTTTGATACTGTTCGGTAAGGCCAGAATATAAATCGTGGCATAGGTCAGCCATGCCACCGTGACAAACACCGCCAAAGCCTGCCCGATTTGCAGCCAATAAGGCGTGACCGGACGGGCGCGAATGGAGCGGTCAGAGACATTGCGGGAGATAATCTGCTCCGCTTTTAAATCGGCAAGAATTTCGCTTTCGTCGTCATGGCTGTCCTGTGGGGCTTCACCAAACATTTTCCAGTTTTTAAGGACAGGTTTGCTCCCCATAAAAATATGCGGGGTCGCACGTGGCGGATGAATAGAAACAGCATCTGGGGCGGATTCAGAGTCAATCGGCTCCACAATCGGGGATACGTTTAGAGTCATGGGCAGGAGGCTCCATCAATCAAATATAAAAATGTTTCGAATGACTGAAATTTCTCACGGTTTCAGAACAATCTCAAGCCCGATCAAAAAGTTATTCACTTTTATTGAGGTGATTTAACAGATGGTTTTTCCAGCCCCATCATCGTTACATATTCCGTAACATCGCGTTTTAATTCCTTGGACAACAGGTAAAGCCCGATAATGTTAGGGATGCTCATGGAAAAGAACATGGCATCCGAGAAGGTCAGAACATGCCCAAGCGATGCCGATGCCCCGACGACAATAAACGCCAGAAAGATAATACGAAAACCCACGATGACCTTTTTACTATTCCCGAACAAATATCCCGCACAAATTTCACCATAATATGAATATACAATGATGGTTGAATAAGCAAACAGGAACACAACGACAGTCAAAACGATTTCAAATTTAGGAATAACCGTCTCGAAAGCACGCGATGTCAGAGCAATACCCTCCATTCCCTGTCCGGACTGGTAAACGCCAGATACGATGATAACCAGCGCGGTGACCATGCACACAAAGAATGTATCCAGAAACGGCCCAAGGCCCCCGACCAGTCCTTGGCGCACCGGAAAATCCGTTTTCGCGGAGGCCTGAATAATCGCCGCAGTTCCCAGACCTGCCTCGTTCGCGAACAATGCGCGGCGGAACCCCGCAATCATCGCCCCGATCAAGCCACCCCATCCGGCTTCTAAACTGAACGCACCATGAAATATCTGAACCATGGCCGAGGGAATATTCTGGTAGTTGACAGCAATGACGATGATCCCTGCAACAATGTATAATATCGCCATGGCCGGCGTTAATTTCGCCGCAACTTTGGCGATGGATTTAACCCCGCCCAAGGTGACCAGCCCCGCGAGAACCGCAAGCACGATGCCGAAAAGCCAGCCTTTTTCAAACAGGAAACTATTGTCCCCACCAGTAGCATATAAGACCTGACCGTAGACCTGATTGGACTGGAACATATTTCCGCCGCCAATCGCCGCCCCGATGCAGAACACCGCGAACAAGGCTGCCAGAAAAGCTCCCAAAGGTTTCATACCCCGGGCGGCGAACCCGTCTTTCAGGTAATACATCGGGCCGCCCGCCACTGCCGATGGGTCATCTGTATTTGGGAAACGGCGATATTTTACGCCCAATGTCACTTCGGCAAATTTTGATCCCATGCCGATAATGCCCATTATCCCCATCCAGAATGCGGCCCCCGGCCCACCGATGGTCACCGCGACAGCAACCCCCGCAATATTTCCTAAACCGATGGTTGCGGACAGGCAGGAAGCAAGGGAATCGAAATTGCTGATTTGCCCCTTGGCATCCGGTTCATCATATTTATGGGTCAGGCAGTCAATGGCATGTTTGAAATAGCGGATATTGAGAAATTTCAAATAGCAGGTAAAAAAGACGCCCGCCGCTGCAAGCCAGACCACAATCAATGGTAAATTCAGGTCGGTGACAGCGCCGGTCAGCGGATTATCAAAATGCAGCGGCACACTGAACATGATAACGTCATCGGACATTTTGGCAATCGGCGCAAATGCGTCATCTATGATTTTATCTAGGCTCATCTGATTCCTCCTGTTTTCGAAAGACAAGCTTATGCCCTTCCGCCCGTCAAAGGAAGAATCCGGATATTATTTTACACAGTTATAATCGTATAAACTGCCAACGCTGCTTGATGAGCGCGGTTTTCTGAGTTTGGCACTTAATCCGTAACGTTCGCAATGCTTGTCCGCCATAGCCAGAGCCTCGCTCTCATAGTTGGTAGTCGGCACATAAACCGTCACCATGTTTTTATTGGCAGCATTGATATACGGAGCGCAGCCCACACACGACAAACATAAGCCGATCAGGATATATTTTGTCATTTGCAACTTTGTCTGGAGACGGGGTGCCCGGGAAATACTGTTTGCGCCCAACGGCGAATTTTCGGTTCAGGCATGACACTGGCTTTTGCGATACGGGGAGCATAGGCCTTACAGAACGCATCAGGACGCATCACCGCAGCATCTTTGGAAATGCGGTTGGCGACATCGGTTCTGACTTCGTGCAAATGCGCATTCGGGTTTGCTTCGCCATCTTTATCATAAAAGCGGAGCAAGGTGTTTTCATAGCCGGAGAATAACCCTTCATGCTTCAAGGCGAATTTTTTATATTGGGTATAGAGATTCTCCTGCCCCTTCGGAGTCAAATGCTGGCAGTTCAGGCTGATGACCATCAATTCGCTTAAAATACGCACCCCCTGCTCTGCCTCAACCTCTTTCGGGCTGTAGCAATTATTGGCAGCAAAGGCAGAAAACGATACACAGAAAGACAGTGCGGACGCACATGTGATAGCAAGAAATTTTTTCACTGATAGACCCTCATTCATATTTATGCGGCAACAGGCGAAAGAAGCGGTTCTCCGTTAAAATGGGCCTTGATATTGGCAATCACCAATTGGCCCATATTCGAACGCGCCTCGACTGTTCCGCCCCCTATATGGGGCAACAAAACGACATTGTCCATAGAAATTAATGATGGGGGAACAGAAGGTTCTGTTTCGTAAACATCCAGACCCGC
>DMIT01000009.1 GCA_003452275.1 Rhodospirillaceae bacterium
TCGGCCTGACCGCGGTCAGTTTCCATCCTTTTTTGCTGAAAAACGGTTGTTTTTGTGTCCAAAATCCCCACAGAACACCCGTTTACCGCCACATCTATTGCCAAAACACGCATTTTATTACTTTTTTCAAGAGGTTATTGCCAGTATGAATGAGGATGATTATAGTCAGCCCATCATGTACTGCAAGTTGATACTCGCTTCCCTGCTCCTTATTTTAACCATATCCGATGGTATCAAAGAGGCGAAGGCAGATGTCATATCCGAAGATGCGAATTCTGCGGTGGTCTATGCCTATTTCCGAGTCGGGGATGATGACCGCGCCGTTCCAGGCATTTCTACTGCCGATTTCAAAATGCAAATGGATGAAATCATCAATACGGCAAACCAGTATCGTCCGACCTCTCTTGATGCGATTTTAAAGGCACAGGACAATAACGCACCCTTGCCACCTAAAACCATTGCCCTGACCTTTGAAGGAAGTGACAGCTCATTCTTGCGCAATGCCTTCCCCGTTCTGAAGGATAATAATATTCCCTTCACCCTTTTTATATCTGCGGGAATAATCGATCAGGGCGAAAAAACCAGCGACACCTCTGTTCTAACATGGAATGACGTGCGGACACTCTCTAAATCCGGTCTGGCAACTATCGGTATGACTTCCTATGCCTATAATCATGTGGATGACAAAAATGCCGAAACGCTGGCCTCCGATATCAACCGCGCCCGCGAACGTTTCCGCACTGAACTGAAGGCTGAGCCACGCTATTTCTCTTATCCCTATGGCGAAACCACGCGCGATTATCTGGGCGTGGTTTCGAAACAGGGTTTCGCGGCCAGCTTCGGCCAGCAATCAGGCGCAATCGGGAAATCCACTCCCCGCTCAATGCTGCCACGTTTTACGGTGGTCGATAATTTTACCGACCTCGACCGTTTTAAAATGACCGCTTTGTCACTGCCTTTTCCTGTGACCGATATCGAACCATCCAGCACGTTGGTTGCAACCAACCCGCCCCATCCGGGATTCACCGTGGCCGCTGAAATTTCTGAATCCGATTTGAAAAAAATGAAATGTTTTGCCTCGGGTATTGAAAAACTGGACATTGAAAAAATCGGAGTACGTCATTTCGAGATCCGTTTTTCAAATGGCTTCGAAGACAGCAAAGGCCGCTTAAACTGTACCCTCCCCGCCGCTCCGCTTGATGGCTCGGACGAACCGCGCTGGCGCTGGCTGGGATTCCTCTTCACTGTGCCCGACTCCCTTTAAGGGCATCAGAACAACAGAAACAAACTAATCGGCAATCGCGCGGACTTCCAATACATCCGGCACGAAATGGCGCATCATGTTTTCAATGCCCATTTTGAGCGTCATGGTCGAACTCGGGCAACCGGAACATGCCCCGCGCATTTTTAAAAAGAGAATGCCCTTGTCGAAACTGTGGAATACGATATCGCCACCGTCCCGCGCAACGGCAGGGCGCACGCGTTCATCCAGAATGGCTTTGATTTTTTTGACGGTCTCGTTGTCTTCGCCGCCGGCGGCAACATCACTGTCCACTTCATTCATCAGGGGTTTATTCATACTGAATTGTTCGAACAAGATGCCCAGAATAAATGTTTTAATATCCGCCCATTCCACATGATCGGCTTTGGTGACGGATATAAAATCAGCGCCATAAAAGACCCCTTTCACCCCGTCAATCTCGAACAATCGCGCCGCGAGGGGCGATTGAACGGCGGCGTCTTCCGCTGTCCGGAATTCGGCGACACCGTTCGCCATAACGCCCCCCCCGGAAGGAATTTTAGGGTCTGCGGATTAGGAGTAACTTCGGTTTGTATAAACATAATTAATACGTAGAGCGGCTGACAGCATTTGGAAAGGGGACATCAATCGTGCCCATAGTATTGAGGAAATTGCGGTAATCCCCGACCGCCAGTTCGTGATAATATTTTTTGAATGAAATGGATTTAAAGAAATCCATAAACTGCACATGATAGTAACCATAGAACGGCAAAGAAACGGAACAATTGGCGACATAAACCTTATCGCCATAATTGGTAACGGCCATGATGCCGCCGCGATCAACTGAATCACTGGCTTCGGGACTGGTCATCGGGGTCAGGAAAGACACAAGGGCCATGCTCGAGAACCCCTGCCCTAAACCGGCATTATCCGCATAACGGATCATTTTCACGGCATCATAATGGGTGGCATATTTTTCCCAGAAATTCATGGCAAAATTCTTGTCCCGAATATCCGCACGATATTTGGTGGGATAGATTAAAAATCTTTTATCTTCCTCGGAACTGATCTTGCAGGTAGCCTCCGCATCACCGGATGGAACTGAGAATGTGATAACATCAGTGGGCAATTCATTGTTGACCTGTTTCCATGTATCAGGAAAAGAAATGGTCAGACCTGTTTTGGCATCTGTCCATACGCCATAATCGGCCTTGGCAGGCTCGATAAAGGCCAGCAGAGCAACAGCAGCCATCATGCTCAATCTTAAAAATTTCATCTTTTGCCCCTCAAAAGCAGTTCCGTTTTTCAAATTATGCGCCATTTTGCTATTTTACCCCCAAAAATGCAATCAGGATTTAACCTTGCCCTTTAGCTTCCTTCAAATTTGCTGTAACATTTCATGAAGTTTGCAAAAGGATTTATTATGACTAAAATCAAAGTGGTAAACCCGATCGTTGAAATTGACGGGGACGAAATGACCCGTATCATATGGGGGTGGATCAAGGATAAGTTTATCCATCCCTATCTGGACATTGACCTTAAATATTTTGATTTGTCGATCCAGAATCGCGATGCAACCGAAGACAAGGTGACGATTGACGCCGCCAACGCGATCAAACAACATCGCGTCGGGGTGAAATGCGCCACCATTACCCCTGACGAAGCCCGCGTCAAGGAATTCAGTCTCAAAAAAATGTGGAAATCGCCTAACGGAACCATCCGCAATATTCTGGATGGGACGGTTTTTAGGGAACCGATTATCTGCGCCAATATTCCGCGCTATGTTCCGGGCTGGACATCGCCGATCATTATCGGGCGCCATGCCTTTGGCGACCAGTATAAAGCCACGGATTTCAAAGTGTCTAAGCCGGGCAAACTGACCATGACATTCCAGCCGGCAGACGGCGGCCCCGCAGAAATATTCGATATTTTTGATTTCAAATCTTCAGGCGTCGCCATGGGCATGTATAATGTGGATGATTCCATTCGCGGTTTTGCAAAGGCCTGTTTCAATTATGCCTTGGCGCGCAACTGTCCTCTTTATATGTCCACCAAGAATACCATTCTGAAGGCCTATGACGGTAAATTCATCGATATTTTTAACGAGGTTTATGCCGAATTCAAATCCGCCTTTGACCAGAACGGGCTGACCTATGAACATCGTTTGATCGACGATATGGTCGCTTTTGCC
>DMIT01000145.1 GCA_003452275.1 Rhodospirillaceae bacterium
GCCAGAATGACGGTTTCTGATTTGACAGGATGGATGATGTAAATATTAGGAAATAATGCCTATTTTGTCAAGTCCGTTTGCGGGCAAAGAAATCTTTCATGATTTGGGCGCATGCGTCGCTCATTAATCCGGAGAGAATGGCGGGTTTGTGGTGGAGTTGTGGTTGGGTGTAGAGGGCCACTGGGCTGGTGATGCCGCCGCTTTTGGGGTCGGTGGCCCCGAAAATGACGGTGCCGATACGGGCATAGGAAATGGCCGCCGCACACATCGGGCAAGGTTCGATAGTGACATACAGGTCATAGTCCGGAATCCGTTGCACGCCCAATTTTTTGCACATATCGCGAATGAGCAGAATTTCGGCGTGGGAGGTCGGGTCGCATTGTTCGAGGGTGCGATTTCCCGCTCTGGCGGCAATCTCGCCCGTTTCGCGGTGGATCAGGACGGCGCCGATGGGAACTTCGTCGCGATCAAAGGCTAATCTGGCCTCTTCCAACGCGGCGCGCATTCGGTTATGGTCGGTTTCATCAAACATGAAAAAGTTTTAGCACAGGCACCCCTATTATGACAGACGAAAAAGACAATTCAGCCGATGGCGCAGAACGCGGAGACCGTATTGCCAAAGTCATGGCGCGTTTGGGGGTGGCGTCGCGCCGCGACGCCGAAAAGATCATCGCCGAAAACCGCGTGACCCTGAACGGTGAAGATGTCACCAGCCCCGCCACTTTTGTCAAGGATGGCGATGTGATCGCGGTCGATGGCGAAAGGTTAGGGCGCAAACAGAAAACCCGTTTATTCCTTTATCACAAACCCCCCGGCCTGATTACCACCGCCAAAGATCCCGAAGGGCGCACAACGGTGTTCGAAACCCTGCCGACCAATTTACCGCGGTTGATTAGTGTCGGGCGGCTTGACCTGAATACCGAAGGGCTATTGCTGCTCACCAATGACGGGGAATTGTCGCGCGCGTTGGAATTGCCGGCAACGGGCCTCAAACGCACCTATCGCGTGCGCGTTTATGGCGATTATGGCGGCGAGGATGTGCTGGCCAAAAAACTGGAAAAACTTAAGAAAGGTTTGTTCTGGAAGGGCGTGCGCTATGGCGCGATTGACGCCAGCGTGGATGAACAGCAAAAGGCCGACGGGCATAATTACTGGATCACCATGACCCTGACCGAAGGCAAGAACCGCGAAATCCGCAATGTGATGGAAGCCATCGGTTACCGTGTGTCCCGTTTGATCCGCATCGCCTATGGCCCGTTCGAACTGGGCGACATGAACCGCGAGGAAATCATCGAAATCACGACCAAAGCCATGAAAAACCTGTTGCCGCCTGATGTGGCAAAGAAAATTACGGGCTGATTCATGCGCATTATCGGCGGGGCTGCCCGTGGACGGCAATTGAAAACCCCTGTCGGGCAGGATATCCGCCCGACATCGGACAAAGTCCGTCTGGCGATTTTCAATGCCCTGTTTTCCCGTGGCGGAATTGTCGATGCGGTGGTCATGGATGTTTTTTGCGGCACCGGCGCACTGGGGCTGGAAGCTTTGTCGCAAGGCGCGCAAACGGCTTATTTTTTTGATATGTCCCGCGAATCCCTTTCTCTGGCCAAAGAAAATGCTGCGGCCTTGGGGTTTTCCGGACAATCCCATTTCGCACAAAAAGATGCAACAAAATTAGGCGTAAAACCTGCGGCAAACCTACCCGCGACCCATATCTTCCTTGATCCGCCTTACTGCAAAAACCTGATCCACCCGACAGTAGAGGCTTTAAAGTCCGGCAACTGGTTGGCTGAAGATGCAATTATCATCATCGAAACCGAAAAAGAAGCGGCTCCGATAGAAGGTTTTGGCACCATCACCTTCGACAAAACCTACGGCGAAACCCGTGTCATTTTTCTCCACATTTCCCACTAACCGTCATCCTCGCCTGCGCGGGGATGACAATGAGAGGAATTGTCATTCTGAGCAAAGCGAAGAATCTCATCTTCAGAGAGATTCCGGCTTTCGCCGGAATGACAGTAAGGAAGAACTTGGTGCCTACGTGCCTTGGTGGCACAGAATAATCGCCTTGATAACCAAAACATTATCCCGTTTCCGACTTGCAACTTCCGATAAATCTTATAGAAACAATCCATGGTCTCAAAAATCCGTACAGTGGCGTTTCGCGGCATTGATGTCCTCGATATTGATGTCGAGGTACAGATTGCCAATGGGTTGCCGGCTTTTAATATTGTCGGGTTGCCCGATAAAGCCGTGGGGGAGAGCAAGGAGCGCGTGCGCGCGGCGCTGCACGCTATGGGTTTGGCGCTCCCTGCCAAACGGCTAACCGTCAATCTGGCCCCTGCCGATGTCAATAAAGAAGGATCGCATTACGATCTGCCGATTGCCCTTGGGGTGCTGGCGGCTATGGACGTTATTCCGCAAGATGCGATTGATAATTATATGGCGCTGGGCGAATTGGGGTTGGACGGGACGCTGCGCGCCGTGACCGGCGTATTACCGTCCGCCATTCAGGCCGAAGTCAACGGATGCGGCCTGATCTGCCCCGCCGAATCGGGGGCTGAGGCCGCATGGGCGGGGGATCTGGACATTCTGGCCCCCCGCCATTTGTTACAGATCATCAATCATTTTAAGGGGACACAGGTTCTAACCCGCCCTGTTGCCAATCTGCCCGATGCGCCGCCGCCGACCCAACGCGATCTGGGCATGGTTAAAGGACAGGAAACCGCCAAACGGGCACTGGAAATTACCGCAGCAGGCGGCCATAATTTATTGATGATCGGCCCGCCCGGGTCGGGAAAATCCATGCTGGCATCCTGCCTGCCGTCCTTGTTGCCCCCTTTGTCCCCGCGGGAAGCGCTTGAGACCTCGATTATCCACTCATTAGCCGGTTCATTGCCCGAGGGTGGATTGCTGCGCCACCGCCCCTATCGCGATCCTCACCATTCGGCCTCCCAACCAGCATTGATCGGTGGCGGGCATCGTGCCAAGCCGGGGGAAATCTCGCTCGCGCATCATGGTGTTTTGTTTCTCGATGAATTGCCGGAATTTCAAAAGGCGACGCTCGAATCGCTACGCCAACCGCTGGAAACCGGTGAAACATTGGTTGCCCGCGTTAATTACCATGTTACTTATCCGGCGCGATTCCAGTTGATCGCCGCCATGAATCCCTGCCGCTGCGGCTATTTCGGCCAGCCGGACGAAGAATGCACCAAGGCCCCGCGTTGCGCCGAAGATTATCAATCGAAACTTTCCGGGCCGTTGCTCGACCGGATAGATTTACAGGTCGACGTGCCGCCCTTATCCATCGATGAACTCAGTACGGCCTCCGGCGGAGAAACTTCTGCCATTGTCGCGCTGCGGATCGCAAAAGCGCGGGATATCCAGTCCAAGCGCTTCGCAAGCCTTGGCGCACCCGATAAAATGCGCCTCAATGCCGCCGCCGAAGGCAAAATATTGGAAGACATCTGCAAAATGGACGAAGCCGCCGAAACTCTCATGAAAAACGCCGCCGCAAAACTCAAATTATCCGCCCGTAGCTGGTTCCGGATGCTAAAAGTATCCCGCACCATTGCCGACCTCGACGGAGCAGGGCAAATCACCCAACGCCATGTGGCAGAAGCCTTGAGCTATCGACGGTTGCGGTTGCAGGATTTATAAAGAGGCTGTTGACGATCTAATGGCTTGGAATAGCAAGTATATTGACTTGAATGCCAGAAAACTGTCATGAAGAAACTTTAATGATAAGGCTATAAAATCAATAGGGAAAATTGTGACAGCGTCTCCGGTATCATCCGCGAATTACAGGCCTGATATTGATGGATTGAGGGCCCTTGCTGTTTTGTCTGTGGTGGGGTTTCATGCCTTTCCTGGAATGTTCAAGGGTGGCTTTATCGGTGTTGATATCTTTTTCGTGATATCGGGTTACCTGATTAGCCAGATCATCTTTGGTCAGTTTGAGGCAGAGCGTTTTAGCTACAAAGAGTTCTATTCCCGCCGGATTCGCCGCATTTTTCCGGCCTTAGTCACCGTTATGGCGGCGTCCTTGGTAGCAGGGAGTTTCCTGCTGATCGCGGATGATTATGTTCATCTGGGGTGGCACACAATTGCAGGGAGCTTTTCCGCAGCAAATATTGTATTGTGGCATGAGGCTGGCTATTTCGATGTGGCCGCAAATACCAAGCCGTTCCTGCATCTTTGGTCCCTTGGCGTCGAGGAGCAATTCTATATTTTCTGGCCCATATTCTTAGGTCTCATGTGGGTGCGAAAGCGAAATTTCCTGACGGTGATTGTTTGTGTCGCGGCCTTGTCGTTCGCTTATAGCATTTATGCCATTCATCATGATCCGATTGAGGCTTTTTTCTCTCCCGTTACCCGTCTCTGGGAACTGATGCTTGGGGGGATTTTGGCCTATATGACCCTCCATCACCATCCCTTTTTGCGCAGCAGGCAGACTGAAAAATCGTTATTGGGTCTTTTACTCATCGTTTTGGGCTTGTTGCTGATCCGTGAAAATCATCATTTTCCGGGGTGGTGGGCTTTGCTGCCGGGGGTAGGCGCATTTTTGATTATTGCAGCGGGGCCCGGGGCCTGGATCAATAAATACATCCTGTCGCATAAGATTCCGGTTTTTATCGGCCTGATTAGCTATCCTCTTTACCTCTGGCATTGGCCTATTCTGGTGTTTCAACGGATGGCTGACTCTGAGATCATCAGTGTTTCCGATGTCACGATGGTTCGCATCAATAAGTTACTGGCCTTGCTGGCCAGCTTTATTTTGGCTTACCTGACAATGCGGTTTATCGAAAGGCCTCTGCGCCGATCCCGCAATCCTCGGGTCGTTTACGCGCTTATCGCCGCCGCTATCTGTGTGTCATGTGTTGCGGGCCTGATGATCCTGCAGAAAGGATTCCCAACCCGAGCGGCTAATCAAGGGAGTGCGATCGCAGATTTGGTCTATAAGATTGACAAAGATAAGTATTTTCCCTGCCCTGATGCTTTAAAGGGCTTTGATAAGCCGCTTGATTATTGTCTGCAATCCAAAAATACGGTTCCTGATTTCGCCATTATCGGCGATTCTCATGCCGAAGATAAGTTTTATGGTCTTGCGGAGAAGGGGGGCGCAACTTCATGGATATTATTAGGTCACAATAGTTGTCCCCCTGTTTATGGTTTGTCGATTACCGGAATTGTCGCGGATTGCGAAAAGCGCAGCGAAACAATCATTGACTGGCTTGTCTCACAACCTAGCGTCAAGACTGTCCTTTTGTCGCATTATAGTGGTTATTTCCTGACGCTTGACTATGCGGCTGACCATCGTTTGAATAAAAATGCTGCGCCTCTTTTAACCTTTACCTCAAACGGCAAGGAAGCCCGCGGCGTAGAAGGAAAGAAAGCGGCTCTGGCCCAAGGATTGGGAAATACCATCCGCCGCCTTGAAAAAGCAGGTAAAAACGTGATTCTGCTGGTCGATATCCCTGAATTGCCCTTTTTTCCAAAAGATTGTCTGCGCCACAGCGATCAATCTGTCTGTCATCTGACGCGGGCGGAAATGGATGCACGTCAGAAAGCGTATCGCAGCATGATTGCAACTGTCCAAAAACAATATCCGCATTTGAAAGTTTTTGATCCGACAGAGCTTCTATGTACCGAAAAAAATTGCATCTTCCAGACCGATCAAATGTCCATCTATCGCGATTCCCATCATCTCAGTTTGCGCGGCGGGGAATTATATGCCCAGAAATTCTACAACTGGTATGACTCAACCTATAAAAAAGCCCCTGAAAACAAAGCTGCCGCCCTGAAATAAAAGCGAATCAATCATGACGTTGCATGATTTATAAAGGTTTCGGGGGGGGGGGGCTTGCTTTATGGCAACAGATTTGTTACTGACAATTTATGTTAACCCGCATTTTCACATTGGCAGTCCAAAATTATCGTTGGGCGCAGGTGGCCTTTTCCAAGGTGGCAAGGGAGGTGGCGTATGCCACTTGCCCCGCAGAAAATGTGAATGATGTGCGGGAATGTTACACGGCCGCAGATCGGATACGCAAGGTCGCTCTTGCCTTGAGCGAGACACCGAATCGGGAAGTTGAGTTCTTAGGTGATTTCTTTGAAATGCAGGAAAATTTTGATAGTTATTCCGATCTGGTCTCCTTTTGGGGTGAGGTGGGAAAAGATTTTCTTGATGAAGAAGAACGTGCGGAGAAGCCGCGCGTTGCTCGACTCACCCAAGCGGCACAGCTTTTTACCCGCAGTTTCAAAGGCTTGCCGGTGGTAACACGCGCCTTTGTCAATGCATCCTTGTCCTGCCAAAAAGGAATCCTTATTTCTCAGATAGAGTATCAATCAGCTGGGCTTTCAAGAAGCGTTGATCTTTGATCTCGCCCTTCAAAAAAACTTAAAAATTCCTTAAATAAATAGTTGACTCTGTGTCTCGAAAAAGATTATAGTCCGCCAACTTGTTTTGGATGCGCTGGTCGTAAATCCGCCAAACAGATTGAATTTTCAACGGTTTGGAAGATTTAAACACAATGCTAAAAACCTCGTGAAGAGGTATCCGTGTGAGATAAATTTTGTCAGAAGACGTAAATCTTCTTGACTCTTATCTTCGGTCGCGCTACGACCCACGCATATCCACAACATTTTTTAATGATGAAAAGGAATAAGGGCACAAGAATATGCCAACAATTCAACAGCTTATCCGTAACCCGCGGGAAAAACAGGTCGTTCGCAAGAAAAACAGGGCTCTGAAACAGAACCCTCAAGTGCGTGGCGTCTGCACCCGTGTTTACACAACAACTCCTAAAAAACCAAACTCCGCTTTGCGTAA
>DMIT01000077.1 GCA_003452275.1 Rhodospirillaceae bacterium
AGTCTTCAATAAATAGAAGATCTTGATGTTGTTCAACAAATTTTTGAAATAGATGTGAAGGCGCTTTGCCAAAGTAATTGATTGCCAGAATGTGATCCCCCGCTCTGGCGGTTCGTTCCAGAAAATGGACATCAGGAGCCAGATCCTCGGTTAAGGGATAAAATTCAAAGCGATGGCCAGCACATGCCTCCACAAGAGAGCGACAGCAATAGGCTGGCAACAACACACGCGAAGGGTTTAATTGCAGCAATAAAGCAGATAGAGCAGATCGCGCATTCACAAAGCCTGAACAATTATAATTGTCGATCTTCCAATGGGATAAAATGGACTGAGCATTCCCCCCATCGGGCAACGCCATTTCAAAAAAACCACCTATATATTTATGACGTGACATGGGCATCAGGTTTTCATCATGTTAAGGGCCTGTTCTAGACGAAAAAGAGGAATAGTATAATCCGCATGCTTTACATCAGCCTTGTCACCCAGAAGAAAAACCATGTCATAACCAAGTGTATGGAAAGGGCCGTAATAACCACCCCAATTATGAATCTCGGACTGAGATAAAACTATAAGTTTTGTTGTTTGAGAGGCAAAAATCAGATTGAGCAAAGAAGACCCGTTCGGAGCAATAATAGACTCTGCATTCCGAAATAACTTGATCTGATCCTGAAAACTAAGCGTTTCAATATCCACTACCTGATAGCCATGAGCGGTTACGAAAGCTGCGATTTCAGCTTCATTCGTGACCTTTCTCCACGACATATTACGCCGCGATAAGTAGATTTTCTGATTGCAGGAAGTAATAGAATTTTCATCACAAGGATACGCCGCCAGAACCTTTTCACGCAGCCAAGCAAGTCCTTCTGGGGAGAGAGCTCCTATCTCTGCTTGCGGAATCGGGTGAGATGGAGTGAGTTCAACAGGATAAAACGTAGCTGTGGGCGCAACAAGCAATCGTTTACATTCAAAATTTATTCCCTCTTCCAGATAAATAAGACGATTTTTTACGATGCTTTGCAGATAGTCAAAATGGCTTTGTGGCATTTTACGATCAACAATCAAAGGCAATTTTAAAAAATCAGGATGATGTTCATACGCCTTCAACTTGATTAAAAATTCCGGAACCCAGTGTCCGAAATATTCGGACGCAAGACCAGACATGAAGATTCCCTCTTCTATAATTGTCGTCGGGTAATTGTTAAAATTCAAGAGAGCATCACCATTCCGCGCGCGAATAGTCTTATCATATTCCAAACTTACATAGGAAGAGTAAGGCTGATAAGCCGCGACATCATTCAATGCAAATCCATCTTTTGTGACGATTACACTTGATTTCGATGCAATCAAGACATCGCTTAATTCTGCAACATAAGGCTCGAAGGATTGAATGATAATCGGCGTATCTTCACCAGCATGATATCCTTCACCACTGAAGGTCGGTGGATTTAAAATGCTGATATCTTCGATTTTTCCCATGATCTGAATAGGTACATTATTTTGAGTACACCACTCGCGCACCGATACAAGTTTCAATATTTTATAATCAGTTTCCGCCATGGCGATTTCCACTTGCTGCCAAAACCCATTATCAAATAACAGTTTAATATAAAATGCTTCCAGCGCCTTTTTATCGATTACAGGAAATTTTTTTATTGTCTGATAAATATAGTGTGCCAGAGAAAATTGTTTTAATCGCACCATAAAACGGATAAGGACATATTGAACTTTATGGGATCGCATAAAACTCTTAACTTTTGCTATATATGGATAGCACTGGGCATACAAAGTAGCCACATAAGGCCCCAGAACAGAGTTTTTGACGATAGATTTAATCAATTGTTTTATCGACATGTAATGCCCCCATCCACCATAAAAGCCGTTCCCGTAATAAAACTGCTGGCCGGCGAACATAAAAAGCTTAACGAATCTGCAATTTCATCCGGTGTGGTATAACGTCGCAGCGGAATGGATGCTTTCGCATTCGTATTTCCTTTCAGCCGCTCAGGATATCTTTCCTGCAAATTGGCATCAATGCGATCCATCATTGCCGAATCGACAGGCCCTGGACAAACGGCATTGACGCGTATGTTCCGATCTCCATATTCACGGGCCGCTGTCCGTACCAACCCCATGACTGCATGTTTACTCGCACAATATGACGCCATTTTGGGAGCCGCAATGGTTCCTGAAATGGAGGCCAATACAGCTATGCTTCCTGATTTTTTTGAGCCTAAAATGCGTAGCGCATGTTTTAATCCTAACCATACGCTCATCACATTGACATTCATCACATTTTGAAAAATTTCGTCAGAGGACAAGGAAAAATCCTCAATCTCTCCTTCGATACCAACAGCCAGAACTACATATTCCAGATGATTCCCTATATCATCAAATAGCATCGCAACCGATTTGGTATCTGTTGCATCCATGGCCCTGCATGTTGCGTGATTAAGGGTTGCGCAAAATTTCTCCAGTTCGACTGGATCACGATCAACAAGAAATAAAGATCGTCCCTCTGCACTGAATTTCTGGGCCGTTGCTTTCCCAATTGAACCTAACGCGCCTGTAATCAAAGTAATACCAGATGTAGACGAGATCATATATCTTTTTCCAATGTTGTTGAAATTATTCCGAAGATCGTTTCATAATCCTTGCGCTGCAGTCCGCGCCAGAAAGGCAATCCTAACGTAGTTGAACTTAAAGATTCCGTGTGAGGTAATGATTGTTGCGGGTATGTCTGATAGGCAGCCTGAGTATGACAACCTTTTCCCCACCATGCAATCGTATCTATATGATGATCTTTTAAGGACTCACGCACCCTATCCCGATCTTTTTGGTTTCTGAAATTGATGATCCCGTAAGATGAAACCCAGCCTTGATTAAATCTAGGCGCAAATGATAGTTGCGGACAGGTTTGCACGAATTCAGCAAAAACATTGGACAAATCTTGCCATTCCCGCCTGATTTGCTCCCAATTATCAAGAGCGGCCAATCCTACAGCCCCCATATATTCATTCAACTTCGTATTGGTCCCAGTCAGTATTGCTTCACGCGAACCATGGAACCCGAAATTCCCATGCATCCGGATTTTCTTAGAAAAAAATTCATTATTGCTAAGGACAACAGCCCCCTCACCAATCCCGAATACTTTGGTAGCATGTAAACTGACCATTGTCGGCAAGGAAACGGGGCGAGATTTACGCAGAACAGACTGACTGTCAAAGCCGGCAGCCGCATCTATAATAACAGGAACTCCAGTATCGACATAAAATTTTTCCCATGCATCGACATCAATATTTGCACCGAACGGAGAAACGACGATGACTGCGCCTACATCATGGCTACGCATTAAAGAACGAACATCTTCCGGATGAATGGCCCAGTCATTTAAGCCTACATCAATGAAGAAAGGGATTAAGCCGGCATTAATCACGGATGCAGGTGTCGCCACAAATGTCCATGACGGCATCACGCAATAACTCCCTTTTTTTACTTCGGAGGCATTTAATAACTGGGTGAGAGCAAGAGTCCCGTTTGCAGAAGTCACCAGCTTATCGGGATGAATGCTGAAATGCGTTGCCAGTCTTTCTTCAAACAGCCGAACTAGCGGCCCTTGATTAGAATAATATCTGTTTTCATCAATACGTTCCAAATACGGAACGATATCACGCGTGACCGGCAAGAGTGGCTTCAAGACAGGTATCATAATATTTGACCTCATATTTTTTGTAATTATCATAAAAAATATAGCTTTACTAGCGGCTATATACCCCTTTCCTCCTGAATTCAGGGAAATCTCGCTTGTCTATAGCCGTAAGGTTTGGTCAAAAAATGATTGAAACTTAAATAATTCCTAAAAATTCCAGTCCTCATCTTCCGTAACGACTGCCTTGCCGATGACATAGGATGAGCCGGAGCCGGAGAAGAAATCATGGTTTTCATCGGCATTGGGGGATAAGGCGGACAGGATGGCGGGGTTGACATTTGTCATGTCCGCAGGGAACAATGCCTCGAAGCCCAGATTCATCAAGGCCTTGTTGGCATTATAATGCAAAAATTTCTTTACATCTTCGGTCAGGCCGACATCGTCATATAACGCTTCGGTATATTTGGTTTCGTTATCATAGAGATCAAGCATCAGGGCGAAGGCAAAATCCTTGATTTCCAATTGTTCCATCGGCGTCAGGGTTTCGAATACTCTCTGGAATTTATAACCGATATAATAGCCATGCACCGCTTCGTCACGGATAATCAAACGGATAAGGTCAGCGGTATTGGTGAGCTTTGCCCTGCTTGACCAATACATCGGCAAATAGAATCCGGAATAGAACAGAAAACTTTCGAGGAAGACACTGGCCGCTTTGCGTTTCAAAGGATTGTCGGATTTATATTCTTCCAGAATCAAAGTGGATTTACGTTGTAAACATTCGTTTTCCTCGCTCCATTTATACGCGTCATCGACATCGCGCGTGGCACAGAGAGTTGAGAAAATGGATGAATAGGAACGGGCATGAACAGCTTCCATGAAACAAATATTGCTGAGGACGGCTTCTTCATGCGGGGTCACAGCATCGGCCATCAGGGCCGGCGCACCTACTGTATTCTGGATCGTATCCAGTAACGTCAATCCGGTAAAAACGCGAATAGTCAGTTGTTGTTCAATGGGGGTCAGCGACACCCATGACGGAATATCATTTGATAAGGGGACTTTTTCAGGCAGCCAGAAATTTCCGGTGAGGCGGTTCCAGACTTCCAGATCCTTATCATCTTCGATACGGTTCCAGTTAACGGCTTTGATGCGGGTCAGTTTTTGAGGTGTCGACATGGTTACTCTTTACTCTATCAATTGTTTTTTCTTAAAGACTGCAAGATACGCAGCCCTGCACTTCCGTTCCCTCCAACGCTTTCTGGCGTAGGCGGATATAATAGATGGTTTTGATACCTTTCTTCCAGGCGTAAATCTGCGCGCGGTTAATGTCGCGTGTGGTCACAGTGTCGGGGAAGAACAATGTCAAGGATAATCCCTGATCGACATGCTGCGTTGCGGCCGCATAAGTATCAATGATTTTTTCAGGGCCGATTTGATAGGCATCCTGATAAAATTCCAGATTATCATTGGTCATGTATGGCGCAGGATAATAAACGCGCCCTATTTTCCCTTCCTTGCGGATTTCGATCTGCGAGGCAATCGGGTGGATCGAAGAAGTCGAATTATTGATGTAGGAAATAGAACCGGTCGGCGGAACAGCCTGTAAATTACGGTTATACAGCCCCTTTTCCATCACATCTTTTTTCAATTGCCTCCAGTCATCTTGCGTCGGGATATGAATGCCCGATGCCGCAAATAATGCACGTACCCGCGCGGTTGCAGGTTCCCACAATTGCTCGGTATATTTATCAAAATATTCACCGCTGGCATATTTCGATTTCTCGAACCCTTTAAAACTACGCCCTTTTTCAACGGCGATGGCATTGGATGCACGGACAGCGTGATAGGCAACAGTGTAGAAATAAATATTGGTGAAATCAACCCCCTCTTCAGACCCGTAATGAATCCGTTCGCGGGCCAGATAGCCATGCAAATTCATTTGCCCCAGACCAATGGCATGACCTTCGGCGTTGCCGCGGGCAATCGATGGAACAGATGTGATATTGCTCATATCCGATACAGCACTCAACGCCTTGATCGCCACCTCGACCGTCTGCCCAAAATCCGGAGAATCCATGGCGGTTGCAATATTCATGGAACCAAGGTTACAGGAAATATCGGTGCCCAGATGTTGATAGCCCAGATCATCATTGTAAAGGCTCGCTTCGCTGACCTGTAAAATTTCCGAGCAAAGATTGCTCATGATAATCCGCCCGTCAATCGGGTTGGCGCGGTTGACCGTGTCTTCGAACATGATATAGGGATAACCGGACTCAAACTGGATTTCGGCAATGGTCTGGAAAAATTCGCGGGCATTGATTTTCTTTTTACGGATGCGTGAATCCGCGACCATTTCCGCATATTTTTCGGTCACTGAAATATCCGAAAATGGAATACCATAGACTCGTTCAACATCGTACGGAGAGAAGAGATACATATCCTCGTTATTCTTGGCCAACTCAAAAGTGATATCGGGAATCACGACGCCCAGCGACAATGTTTTGATCCTGATTTTTTCATCGGCATTTTCGCGTTTGGTATCCAGAAACTTCATGATGTCAGGATGATGTGCCTGCAGATAAACCGCACCCGCCCCTTGACGCGCGCCCAACTGGTTGGCGTACGAAAAAGCGTCTTCCATTAATTTCATGATCGGAATGATACCCGATGACTGGCCTTCGATTTGTTTGATCGGCGCACCGGATTCGCGGATATTCGTCAGGGTAAAGGCCACCCCGCCGCCCCGTTTGGAAAGTTGGAGCGCAGAATTGATCGAACGTCCGATAGATTCCATGTTATCCTCGATCCGCAACAGGAAACAGGATACCAATTCGCCGCGTTGTTTTTTACCGGCATTCAGGAATGTCGGCGTCGCCGGCTGAAACCGTCCGGAAATCATTTCATCGACAAGCTGCGTGGCAAGAGCTTTATCACCGGCAGCCAGGGCCAGCGCCACCATGACCACGCGGTCTTCATAGCGTTCCAGATAGCGTTTACCATCGAATGTTTTTAATGTGTAACCCGCATAATATTTGAAAGCCCCGAGGAAAGTCTGAAATCGGAATTTCTTGGCATAAGCATGGTCATAAAGACCGCTAATAAAAGCAAAATCATATTGATCCAGCACATGTTCTTCATAATATTTTTCACTGACCAGATAATCCAGTTTTTCTTTCAGATTATGAAAGAAAACGGTGTTCTGGTTGACATGTTGCAGGAAATACTGGCGGGCCGCCATTTTATCCTTGTCGAACTGGATTTCACCGTTCGGCCCGTATAAGTTGAGCATAGCGTTCAATTCATGATAATCGAATATATGTTCATTGTTATCTGATTTGATGGTTGGACGTTCCATTACTTCCATAATTTATTTATTCCATTTCTAACATTTGCGACATCTTCGGCGGTGCCCATCAATTCGAACCTGTAAAGGCACGGAACTTTGCAACGCGCTGAAATAATATCGCCAGCATACGCATAAAATTGACCAAAATTTCTATTCCCCCCCGCAATCACTCCCCGTAGATAGGATCGGTTCGTCTCGTCATTTAGAAAATGAATGACCTGTTTGGGAATGGCCCCCTTCCCGTCGCCATCAGCATATGTCGGCACCACCAGCACATAGGGCTCATGGATTTCCGGCATATCATCTTGCGGCGAGATAGGAATTCTTTGGGCGGGAATATTGAGTTTATCGACGAAACGATGCGTGTTCTGTGACTTGCTGGAAAAATAGACGAGCAACCCCATAACGCATCTTTCCGTTGATTAAGCAGCGACCAGCTCACCCGCAAGAGCGGTGATTTTATCAGGGCGGAAACCGGCCCAATGATCTTCGCCGGCAATCACGACAGGTACTTGTCTGTATCCCATGCCCAGAATCGTGTCATACGCGCCTTGATCAATGGACAAATCCACAACCTCGAAAGGAACACCACAGCGTTCTAAAGCTTTGTAGGTCGCAGTACATTGTACACAACTTGGTTTGCTATAAACAGTCACAGACATCGTCAATCTCCTAACGGCGTTTATGGGAAAAGACAAAGAAGTGGCGTCACAGAAGAATAGTTTTCAAGCCTTCTCCGTCAGTCAACAATCCTGAATTTTTCCGTTTTTTTATATTGTTTGGGTATTTGTATGAGGACACTCACACACTAAATATAGTATACATTGACAAATTTTTGTCAATAGATTGTGTTTTATTTTTAATTTTGCCCCCAGTAAAAATTAGCTCTGAATAAAAACAATGGCTTAGATACACTTTAAAACCAGTATGTAAAAGTGAGATCATTTTCTATGATCTCCGGCAATTATTTTCGCCAAGTTTTCATCTGAACCATAGCCATATTAAGAACGATTCGCAATAAATCTGCATAATCTATCCCCTGCAAAAAAACACCTCTGCTGGCAAATCGCGAATTTCAACCTATACTCAGGACTAACCTATATACGCCCCAACAGGAGACAGAAAATCATGTTCAAATATACTTATATCGCCCTCGCCTTGCTGACCACTGCACTGGTTCCCTTTCAGGGGGCGCAGGCTACAAGCGCGAGCAGCATCCCTTCTCCGTCAACCGCTGAAGTGGTTCCGGCCCAGACATCGGCACGCGCATTTTTCGTGAATTTGAAGAACAATCAGGAGATCACCAGTCCCTTTACTGTGAAATTCGGCATTGAAGGGATGAAAATTGCTCCGGCCCCCCAATCCAAACCAGGCACAGGACATTTCCATTTGCTGATTGATACTGAATTAACCGAAGCTCAACAAAAAATGCCTATTCCAACGGATTCTCAACATCTCCATTTTGGCGGCGGACAGTCAGAGGTCAATCTGACTCTTCCCCGCGGCAAACACACATTGCAAATCGTCATGGGGGACGGGGGGCATAAACTCCATACCCCTCCCGTCATGTCCGAGGTTATTACGGTCAATGTTAAATAAGATGAGAAACACATTGCCCCTTCAAGAGGGGCAATGTTTAAATTTTATGAACTATATCTTGCTTCCATCAAATCAATCTCGCGCACAAATTTCCGCATCACGTCATCTTCAATTTGTCGCGTACGGCTGAGACGGAAGATTTCGTCCCGCTCGGCATTCAAGGCAACCAGATGGAAATGTCTTTCAATATCTTCAATGCGGCGCAGATATTCTTTCCCCTCTTCCGTACGATGACGATCATCCATCTGGTGATGATAAAATCCCATGACACGGGCGGCGGCTTCGGCATAAATATGTTCATCCCCCTGTGACATATTGATGTGATGTTGTGCCTGTTCGATGGCTTGCAGCGCGGCTTTACTCGATTCTTGCCGCGCAAAATCCTCCTCTGCCTCATGCGATGGTTCAGGCGGGAGGTTGAGCCCCTTCATCAAGCGCGGAAGCGAAATACTGGCTACAACCAAGGATAAGATAATCACCCCTGCCGCCATAAAAATAGCTAGATCACGCGCTGGAAACGGACTTCCATCCAGCATGACCACCGGTAAAGTTAATACACCGGCAAGGGTGACAGCCCCACGCACCCCGGCAACCGACATGGCGGCAATCATCCGCCAATGTGTCTTCTGTACACTTTGTCCGGTATAATGCGCCCGCAACATTGTAAACCGGACAGAAATCCACACCCAACAAAAGCGCAGCAACGCAAGCCCGAACGTAATAGCAACGATATAGATACCCAGCCACCATGATTGATGATGCCCCGATTCTATCACGATTCGCGCAGCACCATTGGCCAGATCGGGTAATTGTTGCCCCAGCAGCACAAAGATAACTCCGTTGGCAGAAAACTGGATCGCATCCCAAACCACATTCCGGCGCACACGGGTAACCGCATTCACTTTGCCCGATGTCTCTACATAGCTCATGGTGATACCCGCCGCCACCGCCGCGAGAATCCCCGAACAATGCAAATGCTCTGCGGCCAGATACGCACCGAAAGGAATGAGCAAGCTAATGAGAATCTGCGTCCCCGTCTCTTCGCCCAGACGCAGGCTCAACCAACTCTTGGCCTTTGCAATACCCAACGTCACCAAGACACCGATCGCAATTCCTCCAATCGCCAGCCATAAGAATGTCCCTACGGCACTGGTAATGGAAAACATTCCGCTGAGTGCCGCGGCGACTGCAAATCTCAGACAGACAAGACCGGATGCATCATTGAGCAGGGATTCCCCTTCCAGAATATGCATGATTCTTTTGGGGATCGGGGTTTTTGCGGCAATCGCCGAAACGGCGACAGGGTCTGTCGGGGACACCACCGCCGCCAGAGCGAATGATACAGCCAGAGGCATGGCGGGAATCAACCAGTGTATGAAATATCCCATCCCGATCACGGTAAAGATAACCAACCCCAGCGAAAGCTCCAAAATGGTTCCCTTATCACGGAACAATCCTTTTTTAGGAATTCTCCATCCATCCAGAAACAACAACGGCGGCAGGAAAAGCAGGAAAAATATTTCAGGGTCAAGAACGACATTGAAATCGGAAAAAAGTGCAATGACAGACCCCAGAGTGATTTGTACCAATGGTAACGGAATCGGCCATGGCAACATACGCACCACAAAACCGCTGACCACCACCAGCAATAACATAATCAATACTAACGAAATAATGGTCATTGCGACTCCTTCAATTCAGATACAGGCCTAGCTTATGGGATAAATAACCATAAGAAAAGCATTGTGAATTGAAAAAATCAGAAATCAGCTAATCCCGAATATAGGTTGCAGACGGGAAACTAATTCTCTCTACAATTGCCGATGATGTCCCTTTATCACGTGGATTGGTGGTATCAAATTCCAGACCGATGGCATAAAGGGGCGGAGCTTCTTTGCCGAAAGCCTCGCGAAAGGCTTTTTTCAAATCATAGGTGGTGGTAACCATTTCGCCCGGCTTGGGGTGGGCAACACAAACAAAACGTCCGCCGGCGTGGAAATAGCCGCCTTTTTGCAAAACACCCACCGCATCTTTTTCGCATAAACGCAGGGCCAGAAAATACGGACTATTGGGAATAAAGGCGGAACCGCTATCAATCATCTCGGTGCCAAAGAAAGCATAGAACATAATGGCTTCATTACGCCGTCCTTTGGCGTAGCTGGCATCTTTGGGAAATTTATTGACGCCCCATGTAATCTCGACATTGCGGTAATTTGTCAAATGTCCTTTTTTCAACATCAGAATAGATTGAGCAGGTTTCAATGCCTCAATGACCAAACCCTGTTCGGTAGGTGTAAAGCGCGTTTTACGCCGGTCATTCGCGCTGCGCTCCAACGTAAACCCTTTGTCTGCCAACCATTGATAAGCATCATTGCCATGCGCATCCCTGAAATCAATGGCCGGATCTCTCGCCTCGGCAGGAACGGAAATCAGTAAAAATATAATGGATGCTAAACTTATAAAATATTTCATGATGCTTCTCCCAGACTTTCATATTTATAGCAAAACATATTTTGATGCAATTTCTTCTCTTTAAGAGGCTGCCACCTAACAAATAGGCGATGCCATTTTCATGACATCGCCCCATTTGGAGAAGACTGATAATTTCTTCGTTAGGCTGCACTGTCGCGAGCGGCTCTTTCCGCTTTGGCGCGCTCAGATTCCCATTCGGCAATTTGTTTGTCTGCCGCATCGGTTGCAAGGCCATAATTCTTTTGAATCAGCCCAGAAAGTTTCGTACGGCTTCCTTCCACTTGATCCAGATGGTCATCTGTCAATTTACCCCATCTTTTTTGAACTTCGCCTTTCAGAACCTTCCAGTTCCCTTCGATAATATCTTTGTTCATACTGATCTCCTATTGTTTATATTAAAGATTGATTAGTCACAGAATATCCTTCCATTGGAGGGATCTATTCTGTATCAGCCTACTTGGTTGCTACAGTTTTGTAGTTTGCCAGAGCGGCAGATTGTTTGGCAGACAATTGGACATCCAATGTCGTGCCTTCATTCACGATGGTGGTCGGACCATATTCAGCAACGACATTTTTGCCACCAAGGCCAAGGACTTTGTCAAATCCGATGATGACCATGCTGGCCTTACCGCTTTTGAAATAAATATCCTCGACAGAACCGACTTTTTCACTGGTGGAAGACAGGATATTTCCATCCAGAATTTTCGAAACGCTATAACCGCCTTCAGGAATATATCTGGCTTTAGTTTTTCCTGTTCCGGGTTCATATCTGAATTCGGCGGCTGCTTTGATGGCCTTCTCGGACAACGGGACAATCACATCGCCAGTTGATTGTTGCTTTGTGATATCCGCGAACGGGAACGCAACCAACTTACCGTCAAATCCGGGAAAGTCTCCATCGGCAATTATGGCCATATCAGCTTCCCCTGTTGAATTCACAATAATATCTTTGACCGTTCCCACACGTGCTTTTTTACCGTTATAAACTGCTGATCCGATGATCCCCGAGGCAGAAGACGCACGCATGAAAGACAATTGTTTTGCAGGCACCGATTCATCTTCACCCACAAAAAATGCCTTGATTTCTTTAGAGGCGGCTTGTGCATCATGTTTGATATCTTTCCAAGCCGCTTTGGCATCCTTGGAGATATCCCCGCTACTGGCGGCCTCTGCACGAACTTCGTTTTCCGATCGGGATTCAGCGAATGAAATAGATGGTTGGATTAATGCGATAGCTGAAACAGCTATAATAAAATATTTTGAATTCATGTTCATATTCCTTTCATCATCAAATCTGCACATCTAACCGTTGACCTACTAAAAAGTTCCCGTGAACAGAATTGTTTTTCCGGATAGCGTACACATAAAAAAGAGGCCCGCAGGCCCATTTTTAAAAGAAAATATTGTAAAGAATAATAATTGGAATCGGAATTCCGATGATCCACATCAATGCGCTTTTCATTCTCCATCTCCTTTAATTATTTGCTAGTTGTATGATCGTCAATTTCATCTTTAATTTCTTCTGTTGCTTCATGGACGCCATCAGAAATTTTCTCAATCGGTGATTTATTCTGTTCATGTTCCTGATAGGCCATAATTCCAAATATCCCGATCACACCGATAGCAATAATCGCTAATAACGAATTCCGATTCATTTTTCTCTCCTTAAAAAATGTTATCAAATGATTTTTCGTGCAGCCAGAAACCCAATTCCCGCAACCATAACGGCAATCAAAGCGGCGTTGTCTTTGAAAGCGCCTCCGACTTCATTGCCAATAGCTGACAAGATCTGCGTTGCTTCATCTGCCACAGATTTTACCCCCTGCTTGACTCTACGGGCACGCATCTTTTTATAAAGGCGGGTCGCTGCCAAAGCTGACAGAACGGTAAACAATATAACCAGTCCGATCACCATAAAAGCAACGGGCAGTTCATAAGAGGCGACCAGAAATAATCCCAGCCCTCCGATAATGAACACATACGAAACCGCAAAAAGGCCAATGGCAATCCACACGAAACAGGATTCAACGGCAGATTTGCGGCTTCCATATCCCGAGGATGTCAGATTTGCCAGCACCATTGCTTTCTCGATATAGGGGAGCAAAGCCAACATTTATTCCTCCGGACACGGGTCAGTCTGCATATATCTGATTATGATCGACGAAGTAAAATACTCACCACCGCGCCGGCAGCAAAAGCAATCGCAAGACCTTTAGCAGGTTCATCTTGCACATAGGATTTGACCTTTCCAAAATCACTTGAAAACTCAGCTCGGAAATCATCCAGTTTGGTTTTTAGAAATTCGATCGCAGTAACGCTCATCTTTGATGCTTTTACTTCGGCTTCAGATTTCACTTGGGTTGCTAATTCCGATACACCCTCTTTCAAAGTTCCGATTGAATCAGAAATTTTCTCTACAGATGGGTAATGTGGGGTAGATGGGGTAACTATTTTCATGGCATATCTCCTTCAATGTGTTAGGCCTTACCAACGCATGAAAGAGACATAAGTTCCAATAAATGAAGGATTTAATTCTTAATAGAAGCGCAAAACATATATCCGACGCCGCGAACCGTTTTGATGATTTCGGAATCTTTGGAATTATCACCAATTTTCTTGCGGATACGGGCAATTTGAATATCGATAGCCCGATCATAGGCATCATAATTCGCCCCTTCACGGGTAATTTCGAACAAACGTTCGCGGGATACAACTTTTTTAGCGGACAAGACCAATGCTTCTAATAACTTGAATTCACCGGTCGTCAATTCCGCCGAATGATCATCCAGATCATAAAGCTGATATTGTCCGCAATCGAGATACCAGTTTTCAAAATAGATTTTTTCTCCGCTCGTCTTGATTTCGGACATGGTCTGTGTCGATGTTTTGTCATTATCGGCATAGGCGCGCCGCAACACGGCTTTGACCCGCGCAGACAACTCCCGCATCTCGAATGGCTTGGTAATATAATCATCTGCCCCCATCTCGAGACATACGATCTTTTCAGTGGTATCCGTCTTTCCGCTGACAATAATAATCGGCGACTTGATCTTCTCGCGGATGGTTTGAATAAGGGACAGGCCTTGCGTATTTTTTAACATCAAATCCAATAAGACGAGATCAATGGACTCGCCTTGCTCTGACCACATTTCAAACTCTTTCAAGTCATGCGCGCGCAATACTTTATAACCATCTGACTCCAAGTATTCTTTAAGAACGACTTGCAGCCCTTCATCATCATCGACACTTAAGATGGTTGCTTTATTCATATTTTATTTTCCTGATTTCTCCCCAGCATAGCCTTTATTGTTACAAAGCGGAAACAATTTTTTTCACGCCTGATACAAAGATGACATCTAACCCTTACAAATCAGGATTAATCTCAATGAAGGTACAGAAAATCTTGATAAGGAGATAAGAATGTTAACGAATGCAACATTATTTGCCGAACTTGAAGGTTTGAATCGCTTTGCACTGAAATTGTGCAAAAATAAAAGCGATGCCGATGATTTGGTGCAAACAACCATTGTCCGCGCCTTATCTCACAAAGAAAGTTTCGAAGACGGCACCAAAGCCTTTAGCTGGCTTTCCAGAATTATGTACAATTCATTTGCAACAGCTTATAAACGCAAAATACGTTATGAAAGCCAGTATGATCCTGAACCTGAAATCTTGAATGTGAGATTTGAATCCTCCCAAGAGGATAAAATCATGGTCAGGGAGGTGCAAAGCGCGATGGAGGAATTATGCCCGCAGCATCGCGAGATTTTAATGCTGATTTGCGCGTATGAAATGAGCTATGAAGAAGCATCAACTCATTTAAATATTCCCGTCGGAACAGTACGTTCCCGCCTGTCACGGGCGAGAGAAAGTTTAATGGTGGCAATGTCCGGCAATGACAACCATAAAAGAGAAAATTCACTTTCTTTAAAAGTGGTCAACAGAACATCACTTCATTAGAGCTACAAATCATTCAATAAAAAAACCGCGCTCAGAAATGGCGCGGTTTTTTTTACTTTAAATACATCTACTGAATACCAACGTATTTTTTCAAAAGATCGCATAATTCCTGTTGGCGGATTGGTTTAGGCAGATAACTGCTCATCCCTATTTCCAGACATTTATCCATATCGTTATAAGTGGCATGAGCCGTCATTCCGATAATGGGCGTAGGGACTAATCCTTTCTCCCGCTCGCGTTCGCGAATTTTATTGGTGGCGGTCAACCCATCCATATGGGGCATCTGTACATCCATTAAAATGGCATTATAGGTATGTTTATCAAATTGTTCCAATGCCTCAAGACCGTTGCGGGCGATATCATAGGCCAGCCCCATTTCTTCCAGAACATAACCGATCACGATGATATTTCCTTCATAATCTTCGACCATCAGGATTTTCTTTTCATCCAGACCTTCTTTGGATTTCAAATTTTCTATCTGTTCCTGTGATTTTATCTGATCATTCGCCACTTCATCGATATTCAAAATACGAATAGGCAGGTCAAGCGTAAAGATACTTCCCTCGCCTTCAACACTGGATACGGTTAAGGTGCCGCCCATGATGTCGGCCAGTTTACGACTGATAGGAAGACCGAGCCCTGTTCCACCATGATTTTTGGATACGGTATCATCCACTTGGCGGAAACGATCAAAAATCAGTTCGTAATTTTCTTCGGCAATACCAATTCCGGTGTCACACACATCAATTCTCAACCGCCCTACTTCACCATCATGATCGATATCGTATAATTTAGGGCGAAGGGTCACACTCCCTTTCTGGGTAAATTTGATCGCATTTCCGACAAGATTGATCAGAATTTGCCGCAGCCGCACATGGTCGCCTTCAAAAATCAGATTTGAAACCGGATTGTGTTCACTGATCAGATCAATATTTTTCTCAATAGCCTGCACCGACATAATGCTCAAGATTTCCTGAAAAAGCTTGTCAATTTGAATGCCCTCCGCGTTCAATTTGATCTCGCCGCTTTCAATGCGCGAAAAATCCAGAACATCGTTAATCAAATCTCTTAAATTGGCGGAACTGATAGACAGGGTTTTAATTAAAGACTGAATCCGCTCATCAAATTTTTGTGTTTGCCGCTGTAATATCTCTGCGACGCCGGTAATGGTGGTCAGAGGAGTTCTGATTTCATGGCTCATATGGGCCAGAAAATCCATTTTCAATTTATTTGAATTCTGGGCGACTTCCCACTCATGGCGCAATCTTTGTTCCAGTTGTTTCTGCGGCGTGATATCCACATGCGACCCAATCATACGGATCACTTTACCATGCTGGTCATAAATTCCCCCGCCGCGAGCATGAATCCATATCCAATATCCATTGTGATGCTTGACACGGAATATGCTGTTATATTCTGATGTTTCATTATTCAGGAATGATTGAATCTGGCTTTTGAAATGGCCAATATCTTCAGGATGAATAGAGTCCAAAGGGTTCTTTCCCTTTAGAAATATAGTCAATCCCAACAAAGACCCTTCGAAATTTTCTTTATCATATCCGCACATTCCAAAAATCTGCGAGGATAAGAAAATTTCTTTTTTCTCGACATTCCAATCGAAAACCCCATCATTCGCGGCTTTGACCGCAACACGATAGCGATCTTCGATTTTCTGCAATCTTTCACTTTCCAAAAGGTTTCGTCTCTGGGTCGTGAAAATGACCCAGTTGGTCAAAATGATGAAAACGCAGGCCCCGATCAGCGATGAAATAAAATTGTTATTATACTCTTCTCTTTTTTCATTCTCGGCTTTGATACGTTCCTGTAAACGTCTGTTCTCTTCATCCAACAAATCCCCTGCCACTCTGAAAAATTCATCATGCAGTGTTTCAACCTTTGTAATACCTTGTATAAATAAAGCGAGATCATCCTCGCTTGATGCGGATTTATCCAAAATCCCTGCAAATTTATCTTTACGGAATTGCAGATAATCCGCATAATTCTGAGCAATTTCCTTCAGTTTCAGGGCTTTTTCATTTTGCACTTCGCTGTCTGTGGTCATATCGACCAATTTCTGGGTTTGCTTAATCAGGTTTTCTTTATCAATGGAAAATTTATAGACAAATTTTTCATCTCCGGTGATAAAAAATCCCCTCTGCTCTGCCAGAGTCCCTTCGAATAAACCGAGAGCCCCCTCGGCCAGTAAAATCACATCGCGGGAATGAACGACCCATACGCGCTGGTCGCGCACTTGGTCGCGATTATAGACCATAAAAATATAAAGATAGATCAGGCAGGCAACGACAAAAATTGCCGAAGCCACAAACAAATTTGTCGTGTTTTTCTTTATCATAGCGTCCCTGTCAGTTGATGAAAAACTATACACTTTGCGTGATATTCCTACAAATAAATTCATCGCCGCCCCTAGGGGCAGCGATGAACCGGTACA